>NCJP01000189.1 GCA_002278985.1 Erythrobacter sp. 34-65-8 | reverse complement strand
CGGCGGCCGGCCGGTTACCGGGTGACCTGCCACCCTGGGATGAAAGCCGCGTGACCGATGCGGATGAAGAAGTGCTCATTACGCACACGTGGGATGAGTTACGCCGATTTATGTGGAACTACGTGGGCATTGTGCGCACCAACAAGCGGTTGGAACGCGCGGCGCACCGCATCACGCTGCTGCAGCGCGAAATCCACGAGTTCTATTCGCAGTTCCACGTCACGCGCGACCTGCTGGAACTGCGCAACCTGGTGCAGGTCGCCGAACTGCTGTCGCGGCATCCGGCATTCGAGAAGCTCTCGGTTGAGATCCTCCACGGCAAGATGCCCGCAGAGCAGAAGGATGCCGTCATGCAGGCGTTCGCGGCCGGCCTGCTGCCCGACGCGCATGAAAAAGCGAGCTATTTCCGCTGGCTGTTCTTTGCCGCCGGTCCGCTGGAGCAGGCGGTCGTGGCGCAGTCGATGGGCTGGAGCGTGCCCGAGGGCAAAACAGGGATGGCCGGGTTCGGCAGCCTCGACCTGACGCTGGACACGCTCGATGCATGGTTTTCCGCCTACGATTACGTCTGCGGCAACCGCTTCACCATGGCGGATACCTATGTCGGCAGTCAGTTCATCTGGGGCCTTCGGTTCGGCTCGATCCCGGAACGGCCCGCATTCCGCGCCTATGTCGAGCGGTGCACGGCGCGCCCGCGCTATCAGGAGGGGCTTGCCGTGGATGCTGCGCTGATTGCCGAGGCAAGTGGCAGCTGATCAGGCGAAGACGCGGCTCTTGCGCAGCAGCTGGTAGGCCTCGACGACCCGGTTGAGCCGCACTTCGAACTTGCGATCGCCCCCGTTGCGGTCTGGGTGGTAGCGGCGGACAAGCTCGGAATAACGCTGTCTCAGGCCGCGCAGGTCGGTTTCGAGGCCAAGCCCCATGACCTCCAGCGCATCGGCCTCGGCAGGTGTGAAGCGGCCGTCCATTGCCATGCGCGCGGCCCGTTCGGCGCGGCTGCGAACCCCGGCCGCCCGCGCGCCGATGGCGTCGAGCGGATCGGCATAGTCGGCCCAGCGCGGCACCTCATCGATGCCCGCCGTGGGGCGGAAGGCGCGGCTTTCGCCGGCCCAGCCCGCCACCGGGGACTGCGCCGCGAGGATTTCCTCCGCGCTCATCCCTTCGAAGAAATTGTAGGCGGCGTTGAAGGCGCGGACATGGTCGAGGCAGAACCAGCGCCAGTCACCCGGCCCGTCAAACCCGTTGCCCCGGTTGCCGGGGGCGCGGAACTCGCCCTGCTCGGAGCATCCGGGTGCCTCGCACCGGCGGCCCTGGGGTTCGAAACGGCCATGGAATCGTGTCTGCTTCACTGCGCCTTGATGGGCATGGACAAGCCCGATGGAAACCCCCAAGAACTGGCGCATGAGGCAAACCGTGCAGAATGAAATGGAAACCCTGCTGCGCGAGGCGTTCACGCCAGAGCGGCTGGAGGTGATCAACGACAGCGCCAGCCATCACGGCCATTCAGGCGATGACGGCAGCGGCGAATCGCATTTCACCGTGGTGATCGAAAGCGGTGCATTCACCGGCAAGTCGCGGCTGGAGCGCCAGCGGATGGTCAACCGCGTGCTGGGCGACATTCCCGGGCAGCGGGTCCATGCCCTGGCCATCCGCGCTTTCGCTCCGGGAGAAGCCGGCTAGCCCGCCCGATGCTGCTGTCGCGCACATACCGGCCCTCGCCCGACCTCGCGCCCTACGTGCGGCGCTTCTACGTCTTTGAGGCCGAGCTGCCCGACGAGCTGGTAATCGAGGATTTCCTGCTCTCCGAAACCGCCTTCATCCGGGTGCTGATCAAGGGCGACTGGGCCGGCGAGATCGCCCCGCAGGTCTGGAGCCAGCCGGGCCGCTCGCTGTTTTTCGGTGCCAACGGCCTGCCGTTCAAGGTGCGGGTCAGGGGCAGCTTCTGCGTGGCCGGCGCGGCCCTGCGTCCGAGCGGGTGGCGCGCACTGTTCCATGCCTCGCACCAGGACTATGCTGACCGGCTGCTGCGGCTGGACGAAGTCTGGCACACGCCCACCAGCCATCTCGAAGCGGCGATGGACGAGGCAGATGACGACACCGGCAAGATCACCGCGCTGGAGCAAGCCCTGCGCGTGCGGCTCGACCGGATCGGGCGGCGCAAGGTGGACGACAAGCTGGCCCGGTTCGAAGTGATCGCCCGGACCGACCCGACCCGCCGGATCGAGGACATTGCCGAGGAGCTCGGCTTGTCCATGCGGCAGTTCGCGCGGCGGTGCCAGGCCGGGTTCGGGCTCACCCCCAAGGCCATTCTGCGCCGCAGCCGGTTCCTCGACATGGCGACCGCGATGCGCGGCTTCAGCAGCCCGACCGAACAGGATCTGGCCGCCCTGCGGTACTATGACCAGTCCCACCTCGGACGCGAATTCAGGCGGTTCACCGGGATGACACCATCAGTGTTTGCCCATGCGATGACCCCGCTCCAGACTGCCGGGCTCAAGCTGCGCGAAGAAAGCAAGTACGAGGATTGACTCGCCCGCCCCGCGCGGGGAGTCTGTCGCCATGCAGATCATCACCCCCGTTACCCACGATCTCGGCCAGTTCCAGGTCCGCCGCGCGCTTCCGGCGCGGGAGCGGACGATGGTCGGGCCGTTCATCTTTGTTGACCAGTTCGGCCCTGCTGAACTCGACATCGGCACAGGCATGGACGTGCGGCCCCATCCCCATATCAACCTGGCGACAGTGACCTGGCTGTTTGCCGGAGACCATGCGGGCGCCATCGACCATCGCGACAGCCTGGGCACCTTTGCGACGATCCGTCCGGGCCAGGTGAACCTGATGACCGCCGGGCGCGGGATCGTCCATTCCGAGCGCAGCCCGGCACAGGAAAGAGCAAACGGACCAAGGCTTTACGGGATGCAGACCTGGCTCGCCCTGCCGGACGGGATGGAGGAAATCGACCCCGCTTTCGAGGCTGTGAACAACCTGCCCGTGGTCGAAGCCGGCGGTGCCAGCGCCACGGTGATCATGGGCGAATTGTGGGGCGCACGTGCCCCGACCACCACCCATGCCCACACGATCTACGCCGACATCGTGCTGAATTCATCATCGTCGCTTCCGGTCGAAATCAGCGCCGACGAGCGCGCGGTGATGCTGGTCGGGGGCGAGGCCAGCGTGGATGGCCAGCCGCTCGGCCTGTACGCGCTGACCGTGCTCGAGCCGGGCAAGGTGATGACCCTGGCCAGCGGGCGCGGCGGGCGGGTCATGCTGCTTGGCGGCGAGGCTTTCGCGAGCAGACGCCATGTGTGGTGGAACTTCGTCAGCTCCAGCCGGGACCGGATCATGCAGGCCCGGGATGACTGGCAGGCGGGCCGCTTTCCGCTGGTTCCGGGCGACGCAGAAGAATACATCCCGATTCCCGCAGAGCCGAACACGGTCAGCTATCCCTGAGGGGCGGGCAACTAGGAGAGAACATGAGCTTTGAAGGGCAATGCTGGTGGATCACCGGCGCATCGAGCGGCATTGGCGCGGCACTGGCGGGCGAACTGGGCGCGCGCGGCGCGCGGGTGATCCTGTCCGGCCGGGACGAGGCGCGACTGGCGGAAGTTGCGGCGACCATCGGGACAGAGACGCTGCTCCTGCCGTTCGACGTGCGCGACGA
>NCJP01000188.1 GCA_002278985.1 Erythrobacter sp. 34-65-8 | reverse complement strand
CTCGGGTCGGGTGGGGGGCGATCTGGTTGGCAGCTTCCGGGTGGATGAGGATCGGGTCGCGGTCTATTCGATCGACGTCTCGGGCCATGGCGTCGCCTCGGCGATGATGACCGCGCGGCTTGCGGGGTTCCTGACTGGCTCTTCGCCGGAACAGAACCTTGCCTTTCAGAAAGGACCCTCCGGCGGTCATGTCCTCCTTCCGCCCGAGGCGGTGGCGGAACGGTTCAACCGGCTGATGCTGGATGACCATGTCTGTGACGGTTCGATTGACGAGGCAGCGATTCACCCGCGCGAAGTCATCCGCAAGGCGCTCGACATCGGGTCGAGCGCGCTGATCCTGGTGCACAACCACCCGAGCGGCGATCCTTCGCCCAGCCGCGCCGACATCCAGATCACCAAGCGCATCGCCGAAGCCGGACGCCTGCTCGGGATCGTGGTGCACGACCATGTCATCGTCGGGCGCGAAGGGCATACCTCGCTCAGGGCCAAAGGCCTGCTCTAGCCTTGCCTTCCCGCCCGCGCCGCTCTAGCCGCGCGCCCATCGCTGCAACTCGGAGTTACCCATGGTCCCCCGCTATTCCCGCCCTGCCATGACCGCCATCTGGGAGCCGGAAGCACGCTATCGCATCTGGTTCGAGATCGAAGCGCACGCCACGCAGAAGCTGGGGGAACTGGGCGTGGTGCCGCCGAGCGGCGCCAAGGCGCTGTGGGACTGGTGGGCGACGAACCCGAAAATCGACGTTGACGCGATCGACGCGATCGAAGCAGTCACCAAGCATGACGTGATCGCCTTCCTCGACTGGGTTGCCCAGCAGGTCGGCCCGGAAGCGCGCTTCATGCATCAGGGCATGACCAGCAGCGACGTGCTCGACACCACGCTGGCGGTGCAGCTGGCCCGCGCCAGCGACATCCTGCTGGACGATCTCGACGCGCTGCTCGCCGCGATCAAGCGGCGCGCGCTGGAGCACAAGTACACCCCCACCATCGGCCGCAGCCACGGCATCCATGCCGAGCCGACCACCTTCGGCAAGAAGCTGGCCGAAGCCTATGCCGAATTCAGCCGGTGCAAGGCGCGCCTGGTCGCGGCGCGGGCGGAAATTGCCACTTGCGCGATCTCCGGCGCGGTTGGCACGTTCGCCAATATCGACCCGTCGGTGGAGGAATATGTCGCCGAGAAACTGGGTCTGGCAGTGGAGCCGGTCAGCACCCAGGTCATCCCGCGTGACCGGCATGCGATGTACTTCGCCACGCTCGGCGTCATCGCCAGCTCGATCGAGCGGCTGGCAGTCGAGATTCGCCACCTGCAGCGCACCGAAGTGCTGGAGGCTGAGGAATACTTCTCGCCCGGGCAGAAGGGCTCCAGCGCAATGCCGCACAAGCGCAACCCGGTGCTGACCGAGAACCTGACCGGCCTCGCCCGCGTGGTCCGCTCGGCCGTGACCCCGGCGCTGGAAAACGTGGCGCTGTGGCACGAGCGCGACATTTCCCACTCGTCGGTCGAGCGCTTTATCGGCCCCGATGCCACGATCACGCTCGACTTCGCGCTGGCCCGGCTGACCTCCGTGGTCGACAAGCTGGTGGTCTATCCGGAGCGGATGGAGAAGAACCTCAACAAGATGGGCGGGCTGGTCCACTCGCAGCGGGTGCTGCTGGCACTGACGCAGGCCGGGCTGGAGCGCGATGCGTCCTATCGCCTGGTCCAGCGCAACGCGATGAAGGTGTGGGAGTCCGACGGGCAGCTCAGCCTGCTCGAACTGCTCAAAGCCGATCCGGAAGTGAGCGCGGTGATGAGCGCGGCGGAGCTGGAGGACAAGTTCAACCTCGATTACCATTTCAAGGCAATCGACACGATCTTCGCCCGCGTGTTCGGAGACTGAAGGGGCGGCCGGCACCCTTCCCTTTCGCTCCCAACCGGCTTAAGCCCTGGGCAAAATTGTTGGGAGCGTAGCAATGAACGTGGTCCGCACAGCCATCTGGATGGTCCTGACCGCTCTGGTGGTCGGGTTCGTGGTGCTTAACTGGGGCGCGCCGCAGCAGGTCAAGATCTGGCCCGGCGGCGCGGCGGACGATTACCTGTTCGAATGGCCGGTGGGCTTCATGGCGCTGATCTTCTTCCTCGCCGGGTTCGTGCCGATGTGGCTCTATCACCGCGGGGTGAAATGGGGCCTCCACCGGCGGATCGCTTCGCTCGAGAACGCGGCGCGGGTCAATGCCGTGGTCGCCAGCTCGCCGCCGCTGACATCACCGACGCCGACCAGCGAACCGGCCGCGCCGCTGGCCAGTGAGGAATACCCCAGGCCGTGAGCAACCCGGTCTATCTCGCGCTCGACCTGCCGCAGCTCGATGCCGCCCGGGCCATGGCCGAAAAGGTCAAGGCGCACGTCGGCGGGCTGAAACTGGGCCTCGAGTTCTTCTGCGCCCATGGCCACCACGGGATGCACGATCTGGCGCAGGTCGGCCTGCCGATCTTCCTTGACCTCAAGCTGCATGACATTCCCAACACCGTCGCCGGCGCAATGCAGGCGATCAGCGTGCTGGAGCCCGCCATTGTCACAGTCCACGCCAGTGGAGGACGGGCGATGATGGAAGATGCCAAGGCCGCGGCGGGCGAGCGGACCAAGGTCGTCGCCGTGACCATGCTGACCAGCCTCGACGAGCGCGACCTCGTTCGTACCGGCGTCAACGGCAGCGCGCACGATCAGGTCATGCGCCTTGCCGAACTGGCCGAGCTGAGCGGGCTCGACGGGATTGTCTGCTCCGGGCACGAGGTGGGCCACGTCAAGAAGCAGTGGAAGCACGGCTTTTTCGTCGTCCCCGGCCTGCGCCCTGCAGGCAGCGCCGTCGGTGACCAGAAGCGCGTTGTCACCCCGCGCAAGGCGCGCGACGACGGCGCGAGCGTGCTGGTGATCGGCCGTCCGATCAGCCGCGCCGACGATCCGGTGGCGGCGGCGCGGGCAATCGAGGCGACGCTCTAGCAGCGCTCCCGACCCGCTTGACACGCTGTCGCCATGCGGCACAGTGTAACACCATATCATCGCTCGGACACCACCGCCGGGCGCACCAGCTTTTCCGGAGATTTCATGCGTCGTCCTCTGCTGCTTTCCGCTGCCATCCTCGCCCTCGCGGCCCCGCCCGCGCTCGCCCAATCGGCCCAGCCTGACCGCGCGGCGACCGGCAGTGGAGTCGTGCCTGTCGCCGACAATTCCGCCGAGCGGCCGATCCGGTTCGCGGCTGACGTTCCGCCGGGCGGGGTACTCGCGATTCCCATGGCCGGACCGCAGGACATCTCGCGCGTTCCCGCAGGTCTGGTCGAGGCAGTGCAGGCGGCCGTGGAAGGCGCCGATTTCAAGGCCAAGCCAGACCAGACGCTCAACCTGTATGGGGTGGGCGGCCATCGCCGGGTCCTGCTGGTCGGTGTCGCAGAAGGCGATCTCGATGCGGTCGCGCTGGCCAACATCGGCGGGCGCGTGGCGCAGGCCACCCGGACCGATGCCGCGCCCGTGGCGATCATTGCGCAAGGGTTTGCCACCAGCCTCGCCCATCCGGGCGCACATGTCGCGCAAGGGGTGGGCTTCGGCCAGTGGCGGTTCGACCGGCTCAAGACGGTTGACCGGACGGCGCCACCGCTTGACCCCATCACCGTAGTCGCGCCGGAAGGCACGGCACAGGC
>NCJP01000187.1 GCA_002278985.1 Erythrobacter sp. 34-65-8 | reverse complement strand
TGCAGCTTCAGATAGAATGGCCATCGCCGCTTCCGTGAAATCGTCGGGTGCTGCATGTAATACATAGGGGTCGAGATGGTCCCCAGCCACCTGACCCGCAGCATGATGGCCGCAACCTTCACCTGCCGCGTCTCGCTGGTGAACAGGGGCGACACGGAGCTGGAGAACGTCACGGTCGAGCTCGACATGGTCACCGCACATGGCAGCGTGCCCAGCGCCGAGCAGGTGGCCGACCCCGCCCGCACTTTGCCCGAGGCGGGCCGGTTTGCACGGATCGCGCCGGGTGAAAGCGTCGAGTTCGCTCGCGATGTCCGCATGGCCACGGCCGAGATCCGGACACTGAGCCAGGGCAAGGCCCGCCTCTATGTGCCCTTGCTGCGGGTCCGGGCACTGGCGGCAGGCCAGCCACCGGTCGCGCGGACCTTCATTGTCGGCACCCTGCCGGAAGAAGGCGCGCGCAAGCTCCAGCCCTTCCGGCTTGATGAAATGCCGCAGACCTATCGCGCAATCGGGGTGGCTGCGCTCGATTGAAGGCTCGACAGGCGGGGCACCGGGGCGCTACCCCGGAAGCATGGACCTGCTCGTAACAACCGAATGGCTCGCCGCCCGCCTCGGCCAGCCCAGCCTGGTGGTGCTTGACGCTTCCGCCCACCTCCCCTCTGCTGGCCGCGATGCCCGCGCCGAGTTCGCTGCCGGGCATATCCCCGGGGCACGGTTTCTCGACCTTGCTTCGCTGGTCGATGACACCTCGCCCGTCCCCGCTGCCCTGCCCCGCGCCGAACAGTTCGAAGCGCGTCTGCGCGCATGTGGCGTCAATAACGGCGATCATGTCGTGCTCTACGATGACAGCATGTTGCGCAGTTCCGCCCGGGCCTGGTTCATGGCGCGGATGTTCGGGGTGGCCCCGGTCTCGGTGCTCGATGGCGGGATGGAGAAATGGCGCGCCGAAGGGCGTCCGCTCGAAGCGGGGGTGCCCGCTGTCCCGGCAGGTGCTGCCACGCTGGCACACGATGACCGCTCGCTGGTGCGCAGCAAGCACGACATGCTCGCCACCTGCGAAACCGGCGCCGAGCAGGTTGTTGACGCGCGGGACGCCGGCCGCTTTACCGGCGAAAGCGAGGACGCCGTGCATGGTCTGCCGGGCGGGCACATTCCCGGCGCGCGGCACCTGTTCTTCCGCTCGCTGCTGGCGGAAGACGGCACCTTCCTGCCCATCGACCAGTTGCGCGAACGTTTCGCTGCCGCCGGGATCGACCTCGACCGCCCGCTGACGGCCAGTTGCGGCAGCGGAATGACCGCCTCGGTCGTGCTGTTTGCCGCCGCACTGGCTGGCAAGCACGATGCCGCCATTTACGACGGCAGCTGGAGCGAGTGGGGGGCAGACCCGGCCACGCCGAAGGAAACCGGGGCCGCGCGCTGATATGGCGAAAGGCCCGTCTGACACCCGTCCGCAGACGAAACTCGTCACCGCCGGGCGACGCCCGGAATGGACCGGCCCCGTGGTCAATCCACCTGTCTGGCGGGCCAGCACCCACCTCTATCCGGACATGGCGGCCAAGGAAGAGGGCGGAAAGCACAACCAGGATGGCCGCTTCTTCTACGGCCGCCGCGGTGCACCGACTCAGTGGGCACTGGCAGAGGCGCTGACCGAACTGGAGCCGGGCGCGGCGGGAACCGTGCTCTATCCCAGCGGGGTGGCGGCCATCGCAGGTGCGCTGCTGGCAGTCCTGCAGCCGGGCGACGTGCTGCTGGTGACGGACAATGCCTACGAACCGAGCCGGACCATGGCCACCGGCTTGCTGGCGCGGATGGGGATCGAGACCCGGTTCTTCGATCCGCTCGATCCCGATGCCTTCCCGTCGAAGTTCTGCGACCGCACCCGGGCGGTTTTGCTGGAAAGCCCGGGCAGCCTGACGATGGAGGTGTGCGACGTGCCCGCCCTTGCCGCCATGGCGCGCGAGAAAGGCGCGGTCAGCCTGCTCGACAACACCTGGGCCAGCGCGCTCGGCTTTGCCGCGCTGAGCCACGGCTGCGACATCGCGATCATGAGCCTGACCAAGCACGTTGGCGGCCACTCGGACCTGATGATGGGTTCGGCCAGTGCCGGGAAACGCTGGTATGCCCGCCTGCGCCAGACCGCCCAGGCGCTGGGCCATGTGGTCTCGCCCGACGATGCTGCGCTGGCCGCGCGGGGCTTGCGCACCATGGGCGTGCGGCTGGAGCGGAGTACCGCCAGCGCAGTGGAGATCGCACGCTGGCTCTCCGGCCGACCGGAAGTGGCGCAGGTCCTGTGCCCGATGCTGCCGGGAACGCCCGGTCACGACTTGTGGCTGCGCGATTTCACCGGGGGCTGCGGTCTGTTCAGCTTTGTGTTCGGGGGCAGCGATGAAGCGGGCCGGGCGCGCTTTATCGATGCGCTTGAGCTGTTTGGCATCGGCTACAGCTGGGGCGGCTTTGAAAGCCTGGTCGTGCCGTTCGATCCGGCCCCCATCCGCAGCGAAACCCCCTGGCCGCCTGCGCATTGGTCTGGGCAAGACCGTTTGGGCGTGCGGCTGTCCATCGGGTTGGAAGATCCTGCCGACCTGATCGCTGACCTGGATCGCGCTTTTGCCGCCATGGAGCAAGGATGACCTTACCAACCGCGCCGACTGCAACGCCCGCCCCGTCTCCCGAGCCGACCGAGACAGCCGCGTCGGTGACGCCCCCTGTACCTGATCCGGTCGAGAGCGAGGCCGTGACCCCTACGGCCGACGGTATCAAGGAAGCAGTGACCGAACGCAGCCAGGCGGTGGGCGGCGTAGTCGACACGCTCGACGCCTGGGCACTGAGCATCGGCGAAATGCGGGTATCGCTGTGGGATGCCATGGTGTTGCTGATGGTGATCGGCACCATCATCGTCGCCGCCTGGTTCGTCAGCAAGCTGGCTCATTCCGGCCTGCGCCGGATGAACCGGCTGGACCCGTCGCAACATGTCCTGGCCGACAAGCTGGTCACGCTTGCCGTCTGGGCACTGGCGATCCTGATCGGGATCGACGTGCTGGGTATCGACCTGACCGCGCTGGCGGTGTTTTCCGGCGCGTTCGGCCTCGCCATCGGGTTCGGCCTGCAGAAGACCTTCGGCAACCTGATCGCGGGGATCATCCTGCTGCTCGACAAGTCGATCAAGCCGGGCGACGTGATCGCGGTGTCGGACCAGGCCGGCAACTCCACCTTCGGCGAAATCCGCAAAATCGGCATCCGCGCCGTTTCGATCACCACCCGCGACCAGAAGGAATACCTGATCCCGAACGAGAACCTGATGGTCAACCAGGTGGAAAACTGGTCCTATTCCAGCAAGAATGTGCGGATGCAGGTGCCGGTTGGCATCGGCTACAACTGCGATATCAAGCTGGCCGAAAAGCTGATGCTGGAGGCTGCCAAAGCGAGCAAGCGGGTGCTGGCTTCGCCGCCGCCCACCGTGTGGCTGGACCAGTACGGGGAAAACTCGGTCGATTTCGTGATCCACTGCTGGATTACCGACCCGGAGGCGGGAATCGGCAATATCCGCTCGGAAGTGCTCAAGCGATTGTGGGACCTGTTCCAGGAAAACGGGATCGAAATCCCCTTCCCCCAGCGCGATATCAACCTGCGCAACAACGCCCAGTTCGAACAGTTGATCGCCGCCATCGCTCAGCGGATGGA
>NCJP01000186.1 GCA_002278985.1 Erythrobacter sp. 34-65-8 | reverse complement strand
TCGACAGCGCGCTGCTGAGCGGGCGAGACGCGACCCTGGCGGCGCACGAAGCTGCGGATGTGGCCATGGCTGCTCGGCTATGGCCTCACCGAAACCAACGGCGTGGGCTGCGGCAACTTCAACGAGAACTATCTGGCCAAGCCTTCCAGCACCGGCAAGCCGAGCCGCCCGCTGGTCGATCTCGCCATCCTCGATGACGCCGGAAAGCCGGTGGCGCAGGGTAGCGTGGGCGAGGTCTGCATCCGCTCGGTCTGCAATTTCCTGGGCTACTGGAACAACCAGGACGCAACGGCCGCCGCCTTCACCGACGACATGTATTTCCGCACGGGCGATCTGGGGCGGCTTGACGAGGACGGCTACCTCTTCATCGTCGACCGGAAGAAGGATATCATCATCCGCGGGGGCGAGAACGTGACCTGCATCGAGGTGGAAGACGCGATCTATGCCCATGACGCGATCGCCGAATGCTCGGTCTTCGGCCTGCCGGACGAACGCTATGGCGAGATTGTCGGCGCGGTCTTCCTGACCAAGCCGGGCCGCGACCTGTCCGAGGCCGAGCTGCGCGATTTCCTCGCCACGCGGCTCGCCCCGTTCAAGCAGCCGGTGGTCTACTGGCGGGCGGATGACACCCTCCCGCGCCTTGGCACCCAGAAGATCGACAAGCGTTCGCTGCGGGAAAAGTACACCCAGGAGTTCCTCGCCGCTTGAACCGCCAGACCATTCCCCGTCAGCGCGCGATTCTCGATCGCCGGACGCTCGCCGCGCAGATTGCGGCGCTGGCGGCGGAGCAGGGCGACAGTGCCCGCCCGCAGGTCGTGGCCCTGCTGCGCGATGCACTTGATGCGGGGCGGCAGGAACTGGACCGGCGGTTGGAGGCAGCGCCTTCGGCCGGGCACGAATGCACCGGTGGCCATGCTTTCCTGATCGACCAGATCGTGCGCCTGATCCACGACCACGTGGTGGCCGACGTCTACCCGCTGGCGAACCGCTCTTCCGGCGAACGGCTCTCGATCCTGGCGGTGGGCGGTTATGGCCGGGCGGAAATGGCACCCCAGTCGGACGTCGACATCGCTTTCCTCACGCCCACCCGCCGCGCGCCCTGGTGCGAGCAGGTGATCGAGGCAATGCTCTATTTCCTGTGGGATCTGGGCCTCAAGGTGGGCCATTCCAGCCGCACGCCTGATGATATGGTCCGCATGGCGCGTGACGACCTCACCATCCGGACCGCCCTGCTCGAGGGCCGTTACCTGTGGGGTGACCGCGACCTGTTCGATGAAGCCCGGCGCCGGTTCTGGGCCGAAGTGGTGACCGGCAGCGAGCGGCAGTTCGTCAGCGAGAAGCTGGCCGAGCGCAATGCCCGGCACAAGCGCATGGGCGACAGCCGCTATGTCGTCGAGCCCAACGTCAAGGATGGCAAGGGCGGGCTGCGCGACCTGCAGACGCTCTACTGGATCGGCAAGTATATCCACAAGGTCCGCTCGGCTTCCGAACTGGTCGAGGTCGGGCTGCTGAGCGCGGGGGAATATCGCAGCTTCCGCCGGGCCGAGGGGTTCATGCTGGCGGTGCGCTGCCATCTCCATGCCCTGACCGGCCGGGCGGAGGACCGCCTGACCTTCGACCAGCAGCGGGCCGTGGCGCAGCGTATGAAGTTCGCCGACCGTCCGGGCAAGAGCGCGGTCGAGCGGTTCATGCAGTACTACTTCATCCAGGCAAAACGGGTCGGCAGCCTGACCGGCGTGTTCCTGGCCCATATCGATGAGGAGTTCGCCCAGAACCGCCTTCGGCGCGGGTTCTTTGCCGGCTTCACCGCCCGCGCCCGCAGCCTGAAGGGCTACCGGGTGTTCGGCGGCCGCATTGCCGCACCCAGCGATGACTGGTTCCGTCAGGATCCGGTGCGGCTGATCGAGATCTTCCAGCTGGCCGAGGCCAACGGGCTGGAAGTCCACCCGGAGGCGATGCGCCAGGCCAACCGCGATTCCGGCCTGATCAGAGACAAGGTCCGCAATGATCCGCGGGCCAATGCCCTGTTCGTCGACCTGCTGTCAGGCCGCAATGACCCCGAGGCCGTGCTGCGGTGGATGAACGAAGCGGGCGTGTTCGGCCGCTTCGTGCCCGATTTCGGCAAGGTCAACGCGCAGATGCAGTTCGACATGTACCACCACTACACGGTGGACGAACACACCATCCGCGCAATCGGGCTGCTGTCGAAGATCGAGCGCGGCGAACTGACCGAAGACCATCCGCGATCAAGCCGGCTGGTCCACAAGATCAACTCCCGCCGGGCGGCCTATGTCTCGGTGCTGCTCCACGATATCGCCAAGGGGCGCGGCGGCGACCATTCGGTGCTGGGGGCCGAAGTGGCGGAGGAACTGTGCCCGCGCTTCGGCCTGGACGAGCACGAGACCGAGCTGGTCGCCTGGCTGGTCGCCAAGCATCTGCTGATGAGCGCGACGGCCTTCAAGCGGGACCTGACCGATCCCAAGACAATCGAGGATTTCTGTGCCGAGGTGCAGAGCATCGAGCGGCTGCGCCACCTGCTGATCCTGACTGCGGTCGATATCCGCGCGGTCGGCCCCGGCACCTGGAACAGCTGGAAGCGGCAGTTGCTGGGCGAACTGTTCGATGCGGCGCAGGAACGGCTGCGGCTGGGCCACATGCGCCACGGGCGCGAGGCCCGGGTGGCGGCGAAGAAGGATGCGGTCCGCGCCGCGCTGGCCGGACAGGCACCGCTGGTCGACCGGTTCGAGGGCACGCTGGGCGATGCCTACTGGATTGCCGAGCCGGAGGACATTGTCGCACTCAACCTGGTCCAGTTTGCCGAGGCGCAGGAAGCGAAGGAGCAGCTGTCTGTCCACTGCGAGGTTTACCCGGCGCGCGGGGCGACGCTGGTGACGGTCATCGCGGCAGACCATCCGGGCCTGTTCTACCGCATTGCCGGCGGCATCCACCTCGCCGGCGCGAACATCATCGACGCGCGCATCCACACCAGTTCGAGCGGCTGGGCGGTCGACAACTTCCTGGTGCAGGACCCGCATGGCCGCCCGTTCGAGGAGCCTCGGCAGCTGGCCCGGATTGAAAAGTCGATCGGCGATGCCCTGGCCAACCGGGTGGAACTGGTGCCCAAGCTGGCGCAGCGTCCTCTGCCGATCACCCGTTCGCACGCGTTCGAAGTCCGTCCGCGGGTCACCTTCGACAACAGCGCCTCCAATCGCTTCACCGTGATCGAAGTCAGCGCGCGGGACCGGCCGGCGCTGCTCAACCGGCTCGCCCGCGCCCTGTTCGAAAGCCAGCTGATGGTCCATTCGGCCCATGTCACCGCCTACGGCGAGCGGGCGGTGGACACGTTCTACGTGACCGACCTGATCGGGGCGAAAGTGGAAGCCAGGGCGCGCAAGGACGCGATCGAGGAGGCCCTGCTCGATGCCGCGAGCGACGAACGCCAGGCGGCGCTGCAAGAGGCATAGACGCAACACTCGTCAGCCAAAATGTGCAGTTGACAGAGTAGCCGATTCCCAAACTGGGCGGTTGCGGTTAACGCTGACGTAAAGCGACCAATCGCCCAAGCAGGAGAAGATGATGAAGGCCAACCTTACCCTACGTGCGCTCGCCCTCGCCGGAGTGGCCACTGCAATATTGCCGCACTATGCGCTGGCACAGGATGCGGGCACGACCGAAGATGAC
>NCJP01000185.1 GCA_002278985.1 Erythrobacter sp. 34-65-8 | reverse complement strand
CAAGGTCGGTTCGACAGTCGATATCATCATCGACGAAGTCGGCGAACCGGACGAGGACGGCGACATCGGCGCCACCGGCCGCAGCCAGGCCGACGCACCCGAGATCGATGGAGCGGTCTACCTGCGCAATGTTCCCGCCACGCTGGCACCGGGCGATTTCGTAACCGCGAAAATCGAGGATGCCGATGCCCATGACCTGTTCGGCGTCATAAGCCGCGCCCGGTGACGGAAAGCCGAGCGTCGGAACCCGAAGTGACGGAAACCGGAGCGCCCGGCGCCCGTTCCCCCACCATGCCCGTTACCGTCACTGCCCGCTTCGCCTTCACAACGGATGCACCAACCGATGTGCTTCTGCAGTTCGAGGCCGCCGCCATTCCCGAGCAGCGCATTGTCTCGTCCGAGTGCAGGATGAGCGATGCCGACCACCTGGCCCGCGTGACGGCCGAGGATGACATTGGCGAGCGGATCTGGCTTGACGTGAATGGCCGGTTCGAGGTCGCTTATCAGGCCGTGGTCGAAGTCCGGCGGATCGTGCCGGATATCACCGCCCTGCCCGGGCTGGCCCCGCACGACCTGCCGGGTGAAGCGGTCAAGTATCTGCTCGATTCCCGGTACTGCCCGGCTGACAGCTTCCAGTCGTTTGTCGGGTCCGAGTTCGACGGCACCTCCGGGGGGGAACGGGTGGAGGCCATCCGGCGCTGGCTGGCCGAAAACCTGGTCTATGCGTCTGGAGCGAGCCATTCCGGCACTGGTGCCCGCGATACCTTTGTCGAGCGGCGCGGTGTGTGCCGGGACTATGCCCATCTGCTGATCACCATGGCGCGGGCATCGGCTATCCCGGCGCGTTATGTCGCCTGCTATGCGCCCGGAGTGGAACCACCCGATTTCCATGCCGTGGCCGAGGTGTTTCTGGCCGATCCTTCCATTGCAGGCGGCGGGGCGTGGTACCTGGTCGACGCCACAGGAATGGCCGATCCCGCCCAGACGGTGAAAATCGGGGTCGGGCGTGATGCGGCGGATGTGAGTTTCCTGACCAGCTTCGGGGACAGCGAGTTTCACGGCGCGACCGTCTCCGCCCGCATTACCTGAATATGTATGCGGCGCGTGGGCATTGTGCTGGCAGCCTGCTAGTCTTCCTGAGGTGAGATCGGAGCAGCGGGAGCGGCACTATGGACCT
The DNA here is from genome assembly GCA_002278985.1 of Erythrobacter sp. 34-65-8. Taxonomy (GTDB): domain Bacteria; phylum Pseudomonadota; class Alphaproteobacteria; order Sphingomonadales; family Sphingomonadaceae; genus 34-65-8. The sequence goes on along the minus strand of NCJP01000185.1, from coordinate 2,518 downwards.
GGTAGCGGTGGATATCGGCGGCACGCATGCCCGTTTCGCGCTGGCGCAGGTGGACGCCGCTGGTGCGATTACACTTGGCGAACCGGAGACCCTGCACACGGTCGACCATGCCAGCTTCCAGACCGCATGGGAGGATTTCCGCCGCCGCATGGGCGGCAGCCTGCCCCGTGCGGTCTCGATGGCGATTGCCGGCCCCGTGGGCGGTGACGTTATCCGCTTCACCAACAATCCGTGGATCATCCGTCCGGCGCTGGTGAAGGAGAAACTCGGGGTCGACCGTTTTACCCTGGTGAACGATTTCGCCGCCGTGGCCCATGCCGTGGCGCGCGCCGATGACAGCCAGTTCCTCCATCTCGCCGGGCCGGACCAGCCCCTCGGCCAGGACGGCACGATCAGCGTGATCGGCCCGGGCACCGGCCTTGGCGTAGCCCACCTCTGGCGCTCGGGCGCGCAATACCGGGTACAGGCTACCGAAGGCGGCCATATCGACTTCGCCCCACTCGACACGATCGAAGATGCCATCCTTGCCCGGCTGCGCAGGCGGCATAACCGGGTCTCGATCGAACGGGTGGTGGCAGGGCCCGGGATTGTCGACATCTACCAGGCTCTGGCCGCGATGGAGCATCGCGCCGTGCCCGAATGCGATGCCATCGACATCTGGACAACTGGCACCAGTGGCGAAGACAGTCTGGCGGCCGCCGCCGTGGACCGGTTCTGCCTGTCTCTGGGGTCTGTTGCCGGAGACATCACGCTCGCCCAGGGCGGGTTTGCCGGCGTGGTGATTGCCGGCGGCCTGGGCTACCGTATCCGGGACACCCTGCTTTCTTCCGGCTTTGCCCAGCGTTTCCGCGCCAAGGGGCGGTTCGAGAGCCTCATGGCCTCGATCCCGGTCAAGCTGATCGTGCACCCGCAGCCGGGCCTGTTCGGGGCAGCGGCTGCCTATATCTCGGAACATGGAGCTGGCTGATGAAGACAGTTGCGGACCTGACCGAGCGGCTCGGCGAACTTCACCAGCGTACTCAGGAAACGCCGCTGTTCAACCCGGTTTTCCAGCTCTCGCTCGATCTCTCGCGCGAACTGGAAAGCGGGGAGACCGATCTGGCGAAACTGGCCGGAATGGTTGCCGAACTCGAATGCGACGGCCTGAAGAGCCGCGCGGCGCGCTTGCGCGGGCTGGTCGGCCCCTTTGGCAGTGACAACGGGCTTGTCACCGATGCGCTGGATCAGGACGGTGCGGAAGATTTCGAGACGTTCCGGGCGCGCTGGGAAATGCCGCAACTCCATGCCGTGTTCACCGCGCACCCGACTTTCCTGCTGACGCCGGACCAGTCGGCAGCAGTCGCCCGGGCCGCCTCCGGCGACGATCCGATCGACGAAACGGTCTGCGCGGTGCCGGGTGTGCGCCCTGCCATCACGCTTGAGCACGAACACGGGGAGGCCATGGCAGCCATCGCCCGTGCGCAGGACGCGCGGGACCGGATTGTGGCGTCGCTCCTCGGTGCAGCCCGCAGCCGCTGGCCGGAACAATGGCTTGCGTTCCAGCCGCTTCCTTTCCGCTTCGCCAGCTGGGTCGGCTATGACATGGACGGGCGCACCGATATCGGCTGGCACACCTCGATCGCGTTCCGGCTTCAGGAGAAAGCCGAACGCCTTGCGCGCTATACCCGGCAGCTGGAGGCAATCGACCCGGGCCACCCCCTGCTTGCCACCCTTGCGCCCGCCACCGTCTTTGCAGCAGAGTGCGCAGCGGACTTCGCCGCCGATCTCGACGAGGGATCGGTATTCGCCAGTGCCGCCAACCGGCTGACCCGTGGCGACCCCGCCAACCTGCTGAGCCTCGCACCGATGATCGCGGCGCTGGAAGATGAGGCGAGCACGGCTAAGGCGGACCGCGCAATCGCCCTGCGCACCCTTGCTGCAGCGATGCGCGCGGATGGGCTCGGCATGGGCTGGATCCATTTCCGGGTTAACGCCAAGCAGCTGCACAACGCCATACGCCGACGCCTGCCTGAGGGGGACACGATAGAGCTGGCGAGCAAGGGCGCGCTCGCAACACTGCGGCGGATGGTGGACGAGGCCCGCCCGCTGCGGACAAACTTCGCCGCGCTTGCGACCGAAAGCTCGACCGCGATCCGCCAGTTCATCGCGATGGCGCAAATCCTGCGCCACATCGATGCCGATGCGCCAATCCGGATGCTGGTCGCCGAGTGCGAGCAGCCCGCCACCATGCTGGCCGCGCTCTACTTCGCCCGGCTCTTCGGGGTCGAGGGCAAGGTCGATGTCTCGCCCTTGTTCGAGACCGAAACTGCCCTGGAGCATGGCGGACGGTTTCTTGACGCACTGCTCGCCGAGCCGGCCTACCGGGCCTATGCCCGCACCCGCGGCCGCGTTTCGATCCAGACCGGCTTTTCCGATGCCGGGCGGTTTGTCGGCCAGATTCCGGCCAGCCATTCAGCGAAACCGCCCTGGCCAAGGCACGCAATCAATTACTTGCCCTGCGCGTATTTTCCTCGGTCTC
>NCJP01000017.1 GCA_002278985.1 Erythrobacter sp. 34-65-8 | reverse complement strand
ATGGAAAGCTACGACGGCATTCCGGAAAACGGTGCGCTGCTCTATCAGGCCGGCGCCTGCGTGGTGATCCACTCGGATGACGAGAACGGCATCCAGCGGCTCAACCAGGAAGCGGCCAAGGCACAGGCCGCGGGCAAGCGCGCAGGGATCGCCATTGCCGATGCCGAAGTGATCCGCTGGATCACGCTCAATGCAGCCAAAGCGATGGGGATCGACGACCAGACGGGCAGCCTCGCACCCGGCAAGATGGCCGACGTAGTGCTGTGGAACGCCAATCCGCTGTCGGTCTATGCGCGGCCGGAAAAAGTCTGGGTGGACGGTGCCCTGCTGTTCGACGCGAACGATCCCAAACGGCGACCGGTGAGCGACTTCGAACTCGGCCAGCCCGGCGAAGGAGACGTGAAATGATCCGGACCACGCTTCTCGCCACTGCGGCAGCTTTTGCTTTTGGCGCTCTCGCTGCCCCGGCCATCGCGCAGGATATCGCCATCACCAATGCTACGGTTGCAACCGGTGACGGCAGCGCGCCGATGGAAGGCGCAACGGTCGTCATCCGCGGCGGCAAGGTTGTTGCCGCCGGGCGCGGCGTTGCCGTGCCGGCCGGAACGCGCACGATCGACGGTGCTGGCAAATGGGTCACCCCCGGAATCTTCATGCCGGTCACCGACCTGGGCCTGGCCGATGTCGAAGGGGTGGGTGACAGCAACGATACCCGCGCAGCCCGGTCGCGTTTCAGTGCCGCGCTCGATGCCTCAACCGCCGTCAACTATGCCTCGCAGCACATCGCCGTCAGCCGGGCGGGCGGAGTAACCCGGGCCTCGATCGTGACCGCCCCCGGCGGCGCGATTTTTGCCGGTCAGGGCGCGGTGATCGACACCGGTGCCGACCGCAACGCGGTGGTCGCGTCACGGGCATTCCAGATGGTGACGCTGGGCGAAGCCGCCGCTCGGATCGCCGGAGGCAGCCGCGTGGCCGCCTATGCCGAACTGGCCAACGCCCTGCGCGAAGCAGGCGAGTTTGCGGCGGGGCGCTGGCAGGGCGACGGCAATCTGCTGACCCGCGCCGACGCCGAAGCCCTCGCCCCGGTGGTTACGGGCGCGCAGCCGCTCTATGTCCATGTCGAGCGCGCGGCTGACATTCGTGCGGTGCTCAGCCTGCCCCGGCGATATCCAAAGCTGAAGCTGGTTCTTCTGGGCGTGTCCGAAGGCTGGATCGTGGCGGACGACATCGCCGCCGCCGGTGTGCCGGTGATCGCCGATCCGCTGGACAACCTGCCGGCCAGCTTCGAACAGCTCGGCGCGACTCACAGCAATGTCGGGCGCATGGTCCAGGCCGGGGTCAAGGTGGCACTTGGCGGCCTGTCAGGCGGAATTACCGGGCCGCGTATTGCCCCGCAGTTTGCAGGCAACCTCGTGGCGCTGTCGCAGGTACCGGGAGCCACAGGGCTGACCTGGGGGCAGGCCTTTGCCAGCATATCCTCGATCCCGGCCGAGATTTCCGGCTTTGGCGGCCGGTTCGGTGTCCTCAGTGCAGGGGCCGCCGGCGATCTGGTAGTCTGGGATGGCGACCCGCTGGAAGTCTCCTCCGCGCCAGTTCAGGTTTTCATCGACGGGATCGAGCAACCCCTCGACAGCCATCAGACCCGGCTGCGGGATCGGTACCGCGATCTCGACGAGGGAACCCTGCCGAAGGCCTACGACTGGTAGCTCCCCACCTGCGCGGCCGGCTTGACTGGCCGGTTGCAACCTCCCGGCGCCCGGCGCATTATTGCGCCGGATTGGGAGAGCAGGGTTATGGACGGTAATTTGCTGGCTCTGGTGGCTGCGAGTGTGGCTTTTGTCGGTACGCACTTTACCATGTCGCACCCGCTGCGGGCCGGGCTGGTGCGGATGCTGGGTGAGAAGGGATTCCAAGGGGTATATTCCCTGGTCAGCATCGGCACCTTCGCGTGGATGTATCTCGCGTTCAAGGACGCTCCGGCAACCACTCCGCTCTGGCCCGGATTCGGCGATGTCAGCTGGGCCATCGGCACCCTGGTGGCCCTTGTTGCCATGGTCCTGTTCGCCGGATCATTGCTCGGGCGCAACCCGGCCCTGCCAATGCCGGGCGCAGAGGCTGCGGCCCGGGCGGAGCCGGCAGGCGTATTCCGCATCACCCGCCATCCGATGATGTGGGGCTTCGCGCTGTGGGCGGTGAGCCACATTGTTGCGGCACCAACGGCGCGCACCTTGGTTGTCGCCACCGCCATTCTCGTGCTGGCACTGGTCGGCAGCCATTTGCAGGATCGCAAGAAGCAGGTGCTGATGGGCGCCGCCTGGAAGGAATGGGAAAGCCGGACGCGCTACTGGCCTCGCTGGAGTGCGCTGGCTTCAGCAGGTTTCCTGCCCTGGGCGGTCGGGCTGGTGCTATGGCTGGGCCTGAGCTGGGCCCACCTGCCTGCCGGAGGCATCCCCGCCGGCCTGTGGCGCTGGATCGGCTGAACCAGAGGATGCCACGTGCCTGAAGCGACCAGCCGCATATTTCATGTCAGCGACGTCCATTTCGGCGTCGAGGACGAAGAAGCGCTGGACTGGTTCTCCGCTGCAGTGGCTGACGAGCGACCGGACGCAGTCATCTGCACCGGTGACCTGACCCAGCGGGCGACCCATCGCCAGTATGCCATGGCGGGCAAATGGTTTGCCTCGCTGGAGACGCCGATCATGCTCCAGCCGGGCAACCACGACATGCCCTATTACAATCTGTGGGAACGCTTCCGGGCCCCCTATGCGCGATATGGCACTCTGGAAGCTGCAGTTGGCAGCGAGTTGTCTCTCGCCCATGCCCTCGTCGTGCCGTTCGACACCAATGTCCGTGCGCAGATGCGCTGGCCCTGGTCCGACGGAGTGGTCCGGCGGCGCAAGCTTGAAGCGGCGCTCGCGCGGCTTGAGGCATTGCGCAATGATCCGCGCCCCAAGCTGGTGGCCTGCCACCACCCTTTGCTCCCGGCTGAAGACGGGCTTCGCAACCCGACGGTAAGGGGTGACATGGCCTTTGCTGCCCTTGCCGAGGCCGGGGCGAGCGTGGTGCTCTCCGGCCACGTCCATCGTCCGTTCGATCTGGTCCGGGCGCGGGGCAACCGGCCCCTGCGGTTGATCGGGGCGGGCACCCTCTCGACGCGGCTGCGCGGAGCAGCACCTTCCTACAACCTCGTAACAGTAAGCGCGCTCGGTACCATCGATGTCCAGCGGCGCGATTTCGTGCGCGCCTGACATGGTTCTGGCCTGAAACGCAAAAGGGCGGCCACCGGGGCCGCCCTTTCGTCTGGTAGTTTGCGTTTCGATCAGCGCTTCGAGAACTGGAAGCTCCGGCGAGCCTTGGCCCGGCCGTACTTCTTGCGCTCGACCACGCGGCTGTCGCGGGTCAGGAAGCCGGCTGCCTTGACCGTGGTCCGCAGCGCGGGTTCGTACTTCGACAGTGCCTGGGCGATGCCATGCTTGACCGCACCAGCCTGGCCAGAAAGGCCGCCGCCCTTGACGGTGGCCACGACATCGTACTGCCCCGTGCGATCGGTGATCCCGAACGGCTGGTTGATGATCAGGCGCAGGGTAGGACGGGCGAAGTATACGTCCTGATCGCGGCCATTGATGGTGATCTTGCCGGTACCGGGCTTGACCCAGACGCGGGCAACCGCATCCTTGCGGCGACCGGTGGCGTAGGCGCGGCCCTGCTTGTCCAGTTCCTGCTCACGCAGCGGCGCGGTGTTGGTGGCGACGACTGCGGCATCGGCTTCCGGGGCGTCGCCCGCGATATCCTTCAGGTCCGCGAGATCGGACACGGTGTTGGTTTCATCAGCCATTACGCGTTAGCCTTGTTCTTGCGGTTCATGGAGGCAACGTCGAGCACTTCGGGCTGCTGCCCGGCATGGGGATGCTCGGTGCCGGCATAGAGGTGCAGCGCCTTCATCTGCGCCCGGCCCAGCGGACCGCGCGGGATCATGCGCTCAACCGCCTTCTCCAGCACGCGCTCGGGGAAGCGACCTTCCAGCACCTTGGCCGGGGTCGTTTCCTTGATGCCGCCGGGGTGGCCGGTGTGCTTGTAATAGATCTTGTTGGTCATCTTGCGGCCGGTGAACTTCACCTTGTCCGCATTGATGACGATCACCTGGTCACCGCAATCGACGTGGGGGGTGAAGCTGGGCTTGTGCTTCCCGCGCAGGATGTTGGCGATGATCGCGGCGACCCGGCCGACGACGAGGCCGTCGGCATCGATCAGGTGCCATTTCTTTTCGACCTCTGCCGGCTTGATCGACCGGGTGGTCTTGCTGAGCGCCTTCATGGCTGGGTGTTCCTTGGTTGGTCCTGGAATCGCAGAACCACGCGCGGTGGCCTGCGAAGGTGGCGCCATTTGTCGCGCAGCTGCCCGTTAGTCAAGCTTTTCCGCCCGTTTGCCCGGAGGTAAAATAATACCGTCAGGTTCCGGGTGAGAGGAAGAACGCCTCGACGCCGACACGCCGGTCCCCGCCGAGGCGGGTTTCAACCTGCCGTTCGAACCGCTCAAGCAGGCCAGTCCGGGGATCGCTGAGGGCGACGGTTCTGACCCTTACAACGCCCAAGGTGCCATCGGGCAGATCGACCGTCCGCTCATCGGTGCGGTCCTGCGTTCCGGGTGCGAACAGGGTGGGCGGCCAGGCCGCGAGCGCCGCCTGACCTGCCTGTTGCAGGGTGTCGAGGAACCGGTTTCCCTGCTCTTTTCCAGCCGTATCCCGAGCCCGGTCAACCGCCAGCAGCCGCCGGACCTGGTCCACTGCCTGCGCAACCACCTCATCAGCCTGCCCCGCCGGGGCAAAAGCCATGATTCCCGTCTGGTCGAGCATGATCGGGAACATCCCCTCCTCGATCCGGTCCTGTTCGAGCTGCGCCAGGAAGGCCAGACTGGGTGGCGCGTCAACCGTTACCCCCGCCTGCCGCCCGGCAACCAGAAACCCGCCTTCTTGCGAGGTCAGCTCGATCGTCCAGGCACGCTCGACCATGAGCGTGGCACCGGCACCCAGCTGGCGGCTCACCCGCCGCGCCAGCCGGTAAGTCCCGGCCTGCGGCCGGAACACGGGTGGAGCCCCGGCACTAAGCGGCCTGGTCGCAGGAAGCAGGGCCCACGCCGGCAGCAACGCGAGGCAGCCGAGCAAGGTCTGGCGGCGGTTCATCCGTGAGCTTCCGGTGTGGTCGCTGCGGCCAGCCAGGCCCGTGTCGCCGTTCCGGCTTCCGCGCAGGGCCAGCCGACCACCGCCGGAGCGTCATAGGGATGGAGCGTCTCGATCCGGGCAACCGCCTCAGCCAGCCGGCTCGCATCGGTCTTGAACAGGGCGCCGCATTCGGCCGCCTGCCCCCGCTCGCCCTGCCAGATGAACAGCGAAGTCATTCCGTCAAGCAGGTTGGCGCAGGCAATCAGGCCTTCGTCCAGCAACTGGCCGGCAACTGCGGCAGCCGAGGCCTGGTCCGGGAAGGGGCACCAGACCAGCGCTGTCACGCGCGCCGCCCGACCACGTGCATCCCCCAGGCCGTCGCTGCCACCAGCAAGGCCCCCACGCCCTGGTGGGCGGTCGCTAGCCACAGCTCCACTCCGGTCCAGACGGTTGCGATGCCGAGGATGATCTGCACGCCAAACGCCGAATGGATGGCCACAGATGCCCGCCGGTCCGTCGCACGGGTCTTGCGTGCGAGCAATACCAGCGCCACCACCGCCACCCAGGCCCACCAGCGGTGGAGAAAATGGAGCAGGAAGGGATCGTGCGTCAGCGCCCACCAGGCCCCGCGCGACAGATCGTACTCTGGCACGAAGCGGTCCTGCATCAGCGGCCAGGTATCGGACACGAGCCCCGCATTCAGCCCTGCTACCCATGCCCCGAGCAGGAGCTGGATGAACAGCACCAGCGCCACCACGAAGGAAAGACCAGTCAGCCGTGCCGGTCGCGCCGCAGGATCGCGCGCCAACTGGCGAAGGTCCAGCGCCGTCCAGACGAGGCCTCCAAGGGTGAAGAGTGCCGTGAGCAGGTGGATCGAAAGCCAGAAATGACTCACATCGGTCATCTCTGTGGACAGGCCGGAGCGGACCATGAACCAACCGAAAACGCCCTGTAGCCCGCCCAGGGCGAGCAGCGCCAGCAGCCGGCCTTTGTAGCCGGCCGGAATGGATCCCTTCAGCCAGAACCAGGCCAGCGGCAGGCCGTAAGCCAGGCCGATCACACGCCCGAGCAGGCGGTGGAACCATTCCCAGAAGAAGATGAACTTGAACGCGGCAAGGTCCATGCCCGCCGGTCCGGATTCGTTGATGTATTCGCCGGTCTGGCGATAGAGCGCGAATTCCGCCTCCCACTGCGCTTCGGTCAGGGGCGGAATCGTACCGGTCACCGGCTTCCATTCGGTGATGGAAAGCCCCGATTCGGTCAGCCGGGTAATGCCGCCGACGATCACCATGACCAGCACCAGCCCGGCAACCGCCATCAACCAGCGCACCAGGGCCTGCGGTTGCCCCAGACTGCCTTGCAGCGCCGCGTTGCTGCGGACCAGCGTCATCGATTGCGTTGTCATCGCTGGCCTGTCTGCGGTGCGCCTCGCCCTAGCGCAAGGGTGATTTTCGCAACACGTCTTGCGAAACGATACACTATTACATACATCGCCCCCATCGTGACAAAGGCCTATTCATCGATTCGTGAACGGTTCGACCGGGTTGGTGTCGTTCTTTCGGGCCTGTGTGCGGCCCATTGCCTCGCCAGCATTGCGGTGCTCAGCGCTTTCGGAATCGGCGGGGAGTTCCTGCTTGCCCCTGAAATCCACAAATGGGGGCTTGCCATTGCGCTGGTGGTGGCGGGCGTGGCTATCGGCTGGGGCGCGGTGCAGCATCGCAGGGCCGGTCCGTTCGTCATCGCCATGACCGGGCTTTCTTTCATGGGCGGAGCCCTGGCGCTGCCGCACGGGATTGAGGAATCTGTGCTGACCATGATCGGCGTAGGACTGGTTTCGCTAGGCCACGTCCTCAACCTGCGCTGCTCTGCCTGATTTTTGACAGGCACCCAGCCGCGGGATCGGCCTTGCGCCCCGGCGGATGGACGCTATTTCCCACGCTGACATGACCATATCCATCACCGTCAACGGCGAGCCGCGCCGGACCACCGCCCCGACCATCGCTGCGCTTGCGACCGAGCTGGAACTCGATCCGGCCAAGGTCGCGGTGGAGCGCAACGGCGAGATCGTGCCGCGCTCTACCCTGGCACACACCGCGCTGTCGGAAGGGGACGTGCTGGAGATCGTTCATTTCGTCGGCGGCGGTGATCACCCGGACACTTGGGCCCCGGACACTTGGACCGTCGCCGGGCGCACATTCCGCAGCCGCCTGATCGTCGGCACCGGCAAGTATCGCGACTTCGAGCAGAACGCCGCAGCCGTGGAGGCATCGGGGGCCGAGATCGTCACGGTTGCGGTCCGCCGGGTCAATGTCAGCGATCCCAAGGCGCCCATGCTGACCGACTACATCGACCCTAACAAGATCACCTACCTGCCCAACACCGCCGGGTGCTTCACCGCGGAGGATGCGATCCGCACGCTGCGGCTCGCACGCGAGGCGGGGGGCTGGGATCTGGTGAAGCTGGAAGTGCTGGGCGAGGCACGCACGCTCTATCCCAATATGGTCGAAACCATCCGCGCCTGCGAAGTCCTGGCGAGGGAAGGTTTCCTGCCGATGGTCTACTGCACCGATGATCCCATTGCCGCAAAGCAGCTGGAAGAGGCCGGCGCAGTGGCGGTCATGCCGCTGGGCGCTCCGATCGGATCAGGCCTCGGCATCCAGAACCGGGTGACCATCCGGCTGATCGTCGAAGGTGCCAATGTGCCAGTGCTGGTCGACGCCGGGGTCGGCACGGCGAGCGATGCGGCAGTGGCGATGGAACTGGGCTGTGACGGGGTGCTGATGAACACCGCGATTGCCGAGGCGAAAGATCCGATCCGCATGGCGCGGGCGATGAAGCTGGCGGTCGAGGCCGGGCGCGATGCCTATCTCGCTGGCCGGATGGCCACCCGCAAATATGCCGATCCATCCAGCCCCCTGGCCGGCCTGATCTGACCAGCGCAGGCGCGGGGCATCCCGCCTCGCCACAGGAACAAACCCGCGTGGGGCCCGTTGGTGTGTCATAAGCTGTTGAAAATCGGCAGCTGCGAGACCCGAAAGGATCCATATCATGGGTGAACTTACTGATCGCGCCAAGGGCATGACCAACGAAGCCGTCGGCAACACCAAGCAGGCTGCCGGCAAGGCGACCGACAACCACGACCTGCACGCCAAGGGCGTGGCGCAGGAGCGCAAGGGCGAAGCCCAGCAGGTCAAGGGCAAGGTCAAAGGTGCCCTCGGCGACGACGTCTGATCGGATCAGCACGTAAGAATAGTGGGGTCGCGGTTCGCCGTGACCCCCTTTTTATGGGCATGACACGCCCCCCTTTGGTTACCCGATGTTAACCACGCTGCGCGACACTCGGCAGGCAACAGGGAAAATGCCGCCATGTCGACCACCCACACTGCTTCGATGACCATCTCCGAGATGCGCGAGTTCGCCAGCTTTACCTCGGCCGAACAGCGCTACATCCGCCGCAGCCTCGATATCGGGCTGGGGCGCCAGGATGCTTTCAAACTGTGGGCACGCGACGCCGGCGAGAACGCCGCTATTCGCAGCCAGTATGTCGCTTACCAGGAACTGAAAGTCCTGCGCGCCAGTGTGCCCGACCAGACCGGGTTCGAGAGCATCGAACACTTCATTGGCAAACTGACCCGGGTGGCCGCGTTCGATCTTGCGCAGGAACGGCTCGACTGCTTCTCAGCTTTCCGCTTCCTCTACGAGCGCCTGCTCGGCGCCGAAGCGCGCCCGTGGCTGCCAAGTGCCTTCTGCGCCGCCGCCGCGCTGCCGCAGATCCGCCCGAGCCGCCGCAAGATGTTGCTCCAGTCGCTCAGCGAGGCCGCCGCCACTGCCCCGGGCTGGAGCGAGCGGGCACCAAGTTTCTATCCGGAATTTATCGAGAAAGAGGCGGCCTAGATAGCCGGCAGGCAAGGCGTGGGGCCGAGCTGTGCGGCCGACCTTACCCCCGATACAACCCGTCCAGCCGCTCCGCGTATCGCTCCCTGATCTTGTGGCGGCGGATCTTCATCGAGGGGGTCATTTCCTCGTTCTCGATTGTGAAGGCTTCATCGGCGAAGGCGAAGCTGCGGACCTTTTCGATCACTGACAGGTCCTTGTTGACCCGGTCAACCGCCGCGCGGACCGCGCTCTTGAAGGCGGGCAGGCCCTGCAGTTCCTTCAGGTCGAACTTCTCGCCATTGGCCTTGGCCCATTCAAGTGCCCATTCGGCATCGGGCACGATCAGCCCGACGATATAAGGCCGCCGGTCACCCACCACCATCGCCTGGGCGATCTCGGACTGGAGCGTCAGCATTCCCTCGATCTTCTGCGGAGCGACATTGTCGCCCTTGTCGTTGACGATCATGTCTTTCTTGCGGTCGGTGATCTTGATCCGGCCCTTGGCATCAAGATGGCCGATATCGCCGGTATGGAGCCACCCGTTCTGGAGCGCACGGGCGCTTTCCGCCTCGTTCTGCCAGTAGCCGTGCATGACCAGTTCACCGCGTACGAGGATTTCGCCGTCCTCGGCAATTCTGACCTCGACCCCCTCCATCGGCGGGCCGACGGTGTCCATGGCGATGCCGACGCTTGGGCGGTTGCAGCTGATCACCGGGCCGCTTTCGGTCTGGCCGTAGCCCTGCAGCATGGTCAGGCCCATTGCCTCGAAGAACACACCGACATCAGGGTTAAGCGGCGCGCCGCCGGAAACCATCGCCTTGATCCGACCACCGAACCGGGCACGGATTTTGGGACGGAGCGATTTTTCGAGAATGAAATTCATCGGCTTGTCGATGAGGCGGCCCTTGCCGCCGGCTTCGCGCTCACCGATCCGCAAGGCGCGGTCCATCAGGAAGTTGGCGACCCGGCCCTGTTTCTCGACCTGCTTCATGATCCGTTGGCGCAGCACCTCGAACAGGCGCGGCACTACCACCATGATGGTGGGCCGGGTTTCCTCGATATTGCTGGCGAGCTTCTCCAGCCCTTCCGAGTAGTAGATCTGTGCGCCGACCCCGATCGGAAGATATTGCCCGCCGGTGTGCTCGTAGGCGTGGCTCAGGGGCAGGAACGAGAGGAACCGCTCCTCGTCATCCAGGCCGAAATCGTTGACCAGGATCTCCGCCGCGCCCTTCACGTTGCACAGGATCATGCCGTGGTGCTGCCTGACCCCGCGCGGCGCGCCGCCGGTCCCGCTGGTGTAGATCAGGCAGGCAAGGTCCTGTCGGCCAATCCCGGCCATGCGCGCGTCCACGGCCTTGCGCGCCGCTGCGGCATCGCCTTTCACCAGCTCGGCCCAATGGTGGATCTGCAAGTCACCGGCCTGCATCTGCCGTAGTCCATCAATCGCAATCACGTGCGCCGCAGTGCCGGTGCGCATGATCGCCGGGAGCAGGGTGGCGGAAAGCTTCTCGGTCGAAACGATCACCGCGCGCGAACCGGAATTGTCGAGAATATGGGCGTGGTCGCGCTCGGTATTGGTGGTGTAGGTCGGCACCGTCACGCAGCCCGCAGCCATGATCGCCAGGTCCGCCAGGCACCATTCCGGGCGGTTCTCGCTCACCAGCATGACCCGGTCGCCCGCGTTCAGTCCGATGGCGCGCAGGCTTTCTGCCAGCAGGCAGACCCGGTCCGCCGCCTCGCGCCAGCTGATCGTCTGCCACGCACCATCGCGCTTGGCCCCGAGGAACGGTCTGTCACCCCCTTCGTCCGCGCGCTGGAGAAACAGCTGGACCAGGTTTGCGGCATTATCGAGATCGGAAAGCTGCACTTTCGAAGGCTCCTGCACCCGTTCTGATGACGGACTTATCCGGTGCGGTTTACGCAGCGGCGCCCGGTATCTCAAGCGGCATCACATGCGGCCACAGATGCACTCAAGGCAGTTCGAGCTGCGCCTCAAGCCGGGGATCGCGCGCGCTCTGCCAGCTTCCCCCGCGCCACAGCACCGCGTTGGCCTTGACCGGCGCTTCGCGCGCGAACGGCTGCGGCTGGCCGAGCGCAAGGAAGGCCGGGATTGCCCGTTCCAGCCAGGTGCCCTGCTCCACCAGGGTGCGCTCTCCGAATGACATCAGGAAGGGCAGGCCCAGCGCCGCTTCGGCATCGAGCCCGAAGTCGATCACGCCGATGATCGATCGCGCGGTCTGCACCGGAATCGTCGGCCCACCAGCCGCGCCGACTGCCAGCAGGGGGGTGCCGTCCGGCGCCCACACCAGCATCGGCGACATCGAGCTGCGCGGCCGCTTGCCGCCTTCGACCCGGTTGGCCACCAGCCGGCCTTCGACCATGGGCGACCGGCTGAAATCGGTCAGTTCGTTGTTCAGGTAGAACCCGCCGAACATCAGCCCGGAGCCGAACGCCCCTTCAATGGTCGAAGTGTAGCTGATCATCGTGTTCGATGCATCGACCACGGCGAAGTGGGTGGTGCCGCGCTCTTCCGGCTCATCACCATCGGCCAGCGCCAGCGGCGCACCGGCGGGCCGGCCCGCTTCCACCTTGGCCATGGCACGTGCCGGATCGATCAGGGCACTGCGGCTGGCGAGGTAGGTCGGGTCGAGCAATCCCGCGACCGGCACGGAGACAAAGTCGGCATCCGCCACGTAGAGCTCGCGGTCGGCATAGGCGAGCCGCTGCGCTTCAAGGAACAGGTGCCATGTAACCGGGCTCTCGGCCCCGTAGGCGGACAGATCGAACCGCTCGAGCATCGCCAGCATCTGCAGGATCGCGATCCCGCCCGAGGTCGGGGGCCCCATGCCGCAGATCCGGTGGCGGCGGTAGGTCGTGCACAGCGCCTCGCGCGGCTTGGCCTGGTAGCCAGCGACATCGCCAGCCGTCATCGCACCCTCACGGGGTGTCGACTGGGCCACGGTTTGCGCCATCGATTCAGCCCGGGCGCCCCGATAGAATGCCGGTGCCCCGCCCGCGGCGACGGCCTCGAAGGTTCGCGCAAGGTCTTCATTCACCACCAGCGTTCCGACCGGAAGCGGATTACCGTCGGCTCCGAAGAACAGGGCTCGGCCGGTGTCAGTGAGGGCCGCACGATCCTTGGAGGAACTGAGGGAATTGTGCAGGCGCGGATTCATCCGGAAGCCTTCGCGCGCGAGGCGAATGGCCGGATCGAACAGCCGGGCCCACGGCAGCTTGCCGTGCTCCGCATGGGCCTTGGCCGCCAGAGCAATATTGCCCGGAACCCCGACGCTGAGCCCGCTGCGGACCGACTCGATAAACGGCGGCAGCGTACCGTCAGGTTTGAGGAACCAGTCCTGCGTTGCCCCGGCCGGGGCAGTTTCGCGCCCGTCGTACGTCGTCACATCGCCGTCAGCCGTCCCCCGCACCAGGAACCCGCCGCCCCCGATGCCGGAGCTTTGCGGCTCGACTACGGTCAAGGCCAGCATTGTGGCGATCGCTGCGTCGGTGGCGCTGCCGCCGGCCCGCAGCATTTCGTAGCCGGCCTCTTCCGCCCGGGGATCGGCAGCGCTGACCGCGCCAAGCTGCACCTGAGGGGCAAGCGGGGCTTCAGCAGGAAGGGTCGCGCACCCGGCAAGGGCGAGGGCAGCGAGCAGCGGCGTGGTGAACGAGCGGATCATTCCGCCAGCGCTATTCGCTTCCGACCGCTTCGGCAATGCTTGCAAAGCCATCGCGTTTCATGAGCCGCTCCAGCCCGCTGACGATCCGGCGCGGCAGGCCGGGGCCTTCATAGACCATCGCGCTGTAAAGCTGGACCAGGCTGGCCCCCGCGCGGATCCGCGCCCAGGCATCGTCGGCGCTGGCAATTCCGCCCACGCCGACCAGCGGCATGGCCCCGCCGGTCGCGGAACGGAAATCGCGCACGCGCTGCTGGGCCAGATCGCGCAAGGGCGCACCAGACAGACCACCAGCCTCTCCTGCATGATGTGAAGCAAGCGCCGGCCGGGAGACGGTCGTGTTGGAAACGATCAGCGCCCCCAGCTGCTTGTCCATTGCGATCCTGCCAATGGCATCGATGTCAGCCGGTTCCAGATCGGGCGCAACCTTCAGGAAAACGGGCGGGCCCTGGTCTCCGCGCGCCTCAAGCACGGCATCAAGAAGCGCGGTTAGCGCACCCTCGTCCTGCAGGGCGCGCAGGCCGGGCGTGTTGGGACTGGAAATGTTGACCGCAAGGTAGGTGGCATGGGGGGCCATCGCCCGTGTCATCACCGCATAATCGGCAATCCGGTCAGGCGAATCCTTGTTCGCCCCGATGTTGATACCCAGCACGCCTGCCCGGCCCATGCGCC
>NCJP01000184.1 GCA_002278985.1 Erythrobacter sp. 34-65-8 | reverse complement strand
TTCCGCAGAATCGGCTGCGTCTTGCCCAAGCGCTTCGTGGAGCGCCGGATTGAAATGCTCGCCGACCTCCCCGAGCGCGACGAGGCCGAGCGCGGCGAATGCATTCTCAAGCTGGCGTGCGATGGCGAGAAATCCTTCCGGGATGTCGCCATGCTCCTTTGCGCGCTCGAGAGTGTCGAGCGTCGGGAGAAGCGTCTCTATCGCCCTTACCTTTCCTTTCAGCTCAGATGTCTTCGCGTCGGTCTCGAATCTCTTCAGCAGGTTCACATAGTCGGCCTTGGCTCTCTGCCAGCCGTCCATGTATTCCTGCTTCTCTTTGCGGCACACGGCAAGTTCCGCACGCATCTTCGCGATTTTCTTTTCCGGCTGATCCCCTTCCATCTCTTCCTCGCCGTCTACCTCCTCAGCAGACAGGCGTTCCGGTTCGATAACGACATCGTCTTGTTCGTCCTTGAACGATTCATTAACAGAATCGTCGGGCGAATTTTTTCCAAAAAGTATAGCCATGGTTCCATTATGCCCAATGTTTCTTTGTGAGTCAAAAGACCGCCTCTAAGGAGACGGTCTTTAAAGACTAACGTTTTGACCACTGTTTTGCTTTTCTCGCTTTCACAAGGCCGGGCTTCTTGCGCTCTTTGGCGCGCGGGTCGCGCTTGAGGAATTTCGCGGCCTTGAGCACCTTGCGGATATCGTAAGCGGCCGTGCCGCCTGCGTCACTCATTGCCCTGCCTCTCTCTGTCGCGCAAAAATCAGCGGCCCTGCGGGGCCGGCTGCTGCTGTTGCTGCTGCTGTTGCATCGCCGCCTGCTGCTGCGCAGCGGCCATCAGCACCTGCTGCACGGTCTGGTGAGTGGAGACCGTATCGCGCCGCGGCTGCCAGTTGGCCGGCGGGGTGATGGTCACCGTCGGCAGCCGGGTGTCGAGCGCCTTCAGGATGTCGTTGGTGATGTTGAACCCTTCGGGAGCCTGCTGGATCGCGTCGGGCGACAGCAGCACCTGGACCTTCTTGGCCTGGAGCACCTGGTTCTGGGCGTTGGCATAATCGTTGATCAGCTGCTCGATCACGTAATACTGGGCCAGCGCGATCGGCTGGGTCAGTTCGTTGGCCTGCTGGTCCTTTTGCTGCAGCTGCGTCACCTGAGCGCTGCCAGCGGCAACTTCCTGCTCGGTCAGCTGGCCATCACCATTGGTGTCGAGCTGCTGCTGGAGCGTGTTCATCTCCTGGCGCAGGGCGCGGACCTGCTGGATCGCCTGGGCATACTGCTGATCGATCTGCTGGTAGGCGGCGATGCGCGCGGCAGAGCGGACAATCACGGCCTCAGGACTGGCGGTGGCCATGCCGTTGAGCTGGGCCGAAGCCGGAGCGGATGCCATGGCCACGGCCGCAAGCGCAGCACCGGCAAACAGCTTAGTGGAAATGTTCATCAGAATTGTGTTCCTACGTTGAATGTGAATTTCTTGGTGTCATCGCCCTCGGCCTTTCTAAGCACGTGAGCAAAATCGATCCTGAACGGACCGAACGGCGAGTTCCAGTTGACCCCGATCCCGATTGACACGCGCGGGCTCGGCGTATCCCCAAGGAACACCTCGCGGAACGGTGCGATGTTCGAAACCAGCGCGGTGTTGTTGGCGTTTGTCAGACAAGCCGGGGGGCTGGGGTTGATCGGATTGGTCACGGTCGACGTGCCGGTGGGGGTGCAAACCCCGTTGACGACTTCGGCGGCGGTAATCTGGGTGAACAGCGGCGCGCCGTTGGCATCGCGGATCGGCAGATCGATCCCGCCCGGGAACGGGCTCTGCTGCAGTGCCGGCGTGGTGACGTTGAACAGCGCCCCCACGTCCATAAACACGGACGGGCGCAGGCCCAGTTCGCGGGCACCCGAGCCAAGCGGAATCTCGAGCTCCAGCCGGCCGAGGTAGTAGGCGTTGCCGCCGATGGCGTCGTCAGCCACGCGGTTGCGGTCGGTGATGATCAGCGGCACCGGATTGTTCGGGTCCGGGCTGTCCGGATCGGCGATAATCGGCTGGCGCAGCACGCGCGGGCCGACGCCGCGAATATCGAACCCGCGGAACTGGGGCTCACCGAGGAAGAAACGGTCAGTCAGGCGGACATCATCTTCGCCCGGACCGCGATCGGACAGGCCCTTGATGTAGCCCCCTTCAACCGAGGCGGAGAAGATGAAGCCGTTGAGCACCGGCCAGTACTTGGCCGCCTTGCCGCGCACCCGCAGATACTTGACCGAGCCGCCCAGCCCGGCAAATTCGGTGGTCAGCGAGACAGCCTCGCCCCGGCTAGGGCGCAGGCGGCTGTCAAGGGTGTCATACGCCAGCGTCAGGCCGAGGATCGAACTGGTCCGCTTGCCGAGGGCATCGCACAGGAACCGGCCCGCGAGCAGCGGCTCGCAGGTGGGAATGCCATCACCGTCAAGGTCGGCAAAGAACTGGTTCTCATCGAGCGTGATGTCGTCGAAGTTAAGGGTGTAGCTGGCCACCGCCGAAATATATTCGGTCAGGGCGACACCTGCCCGCAGCGATCCGCCGGTGGTGGCCTGCTTGAAGGTGGTGTTGCGGCTGGCGTTGGTGAAGTTGAAGCTGTTCACGTCGCGCCGGTAAAGGTCGAACCCGGCCGATACGTTGCGATCGAACACGTAAGGTTCGGTGAAGCTGAGGTTGAACGAGCGCGAGAACCGCGACCAGTTGACGCCCACACCCACCGTCTGGCCCCGCCCGCGGAAGTTGCGCTGGCGCACCGAAGCGGCAAGGATGAAACGCTCCAGCGAGGAGAAGCCCGCAGAAAGCTGGAGCTCGCCGGTCGGCTGTTCCTGCACGTTGGCTTCGAGCACGATCCGGTCAGGCGCGCTGCCTTCCTTCTGCTCGATCTCGAAGTTTTCCTGGAAGTAGCCGAGCGACTTGATGCGCGCGCTCGACCGTTTGACCTGGAGCGAATTGAACGCATCGCCTTCGGCAATCCGGAATTCGCGCCGCACCACCTTGTCCTGGGTCAGGGTGTTGCCGTTGACGTCGATCCGCTCGACATAGACCCGCGGTGCCTCGCGGATGACGTAGCGGACGTCCATGGTCAGGTCGTCCTTGTTGCGGGTAAACTGCGGCGCAACATCGGCGAAGGCGTAACCGAAGGTGCCGGCCAGTTCGCTCAGCTGCTCAACCGTGTCCTCGACCGACTTGGCATTGTACCAGTCGCCCGTTTTCATGGGCAAGCGGGAGGTCATCGTTTCGCCGTCGAAATCGCGCAGCTGGCTTTCGACCTGGACATCGCCGAACTTGTAGCGCTCACCCTCTTCCACCACGTAGGTGATGATGAAATCGCGCTGGTCGGGGGTCAGCTCGGCCACCGCCGAAATTACCCGGAAATCGGCATAGCCCTCGGTCAGGTAGAACTGGCGCAGCTTCTGCTGGTCGAAGGCCAGGCGGTCAGGATCGTAGCTGGTGTTGGAGCTGAAGAAGCGGGTGAACCGCGCTTCCTTGGTGATCATCTCGCCCTTGATTTCACCGTCGCTGAACTGCTCGTTGCCGATGATGTTGATCTGGCGGACCTTGGACTTGGGCCCTTCCGAGATTTCATAGACGATATCGACGCGGTTCTGGTTCAGTTCGACCAGCTTGGGCTCGACCGTGGCGGCATAGCGGCCCTGGCGCTTGTACAGCTCGATGATCCGGGCGGTATCGGCGCGGACCTTGGAACGGGTG
>NCJP01000183.1 GCA_002278985.1 Erythrobacter sp. 34-65-8 | reverse complement strand
ACGCGCTGGGGTGATGGTCTTTCGCCGCCATCACCCGTCATTGCGAGCGCAGCGAAGCAATCCAGAGTCCGGCGCGTTTCTCTCTGGATTGCCGCGCGGCTGCGCCGCTCGCAATGACGTCATGTGCCGCTTCGATCACCGATAGGACGCGGGCGTAAGGTTCCTGAACGAGAGAGGCTACATCACCCCCAACGTCACCAGCACCGCTACCACCGCCAGGCCGAGCAGGGTCAACATAGTCACGAGCGTGCCGATCATGCGCGGCTTGGTGGCGGCTGCGCCGTCCATTCCGAAGCCGTGGGCCACCCGGCCGAGCATGTAGATGCCGGCGACCCAGGCCAGCCACGGCTCACCCTTGCCGCTCAGTTCGATCACCGCGATCAGGGCGAGGACGAAGGGCGTGTTCTCGACGAAGTTCAGCTGCGCGCGCATCCGGCGGGTCAGGGGGCCGCCCGCGTCGTCACCGTGGATCAGCTTCAGCGCGCCCCGCATCTGGCCCACCCGGACCGAAAGCCAGATGTTGATCAGGGCGGCCGCCGCGCAGGCGGTCAGGGTAACGGGTAGCAGCATGGAATATTTCCCTCCGGTTGGGCTTGGTGCTAGCTGCGTGCCGAGTGGCTTGCAACGCGGGAATTTTCCGCTATAGGCCCCCGCTTCCCCGCCATGGCTGGGCCATCATTGTGCACGCTACTTGTGCGCACGGTGGCCATGCCCTAGGGCGGCCCGTGAAATCGTTGTCCGAATTTTGAAAAACAGGTGCCGCAATGGCTGTCCCCAAGAGAAAAGTATCGCCCCATCGCCGCGGCAACCGCCGGTCGCACGATTCGCTCCGCGTCGAGGCATTCCATGAATGCTCCAACTGCGGCGAGCTGAAGCGTCCGCACAACCTGTGCCCGGCCTGCGGACACTACAACGGTCGCGAAGTCATCGCTGTCGGTCTCTGACCGACTGTAGCCGGAGAGCGTGATGAGCCTGCCGCGTATCGCCATTGACGCGATGGGCGGCGATGAAGGCGTGCGCGTGATGATCAGCGGCGCCGCCGAGGCCCGCCGCCGGCATGACAAGTTCAAGTTCCTGCTGGTGGGTGACGAGGAGCGCATCAAGCGCGGCCTCGATTCGCACCCGAACCTGCGCGCCGCCGCAGAGATTCTCCATTGTGACGATGTGGTCGGCGGTGACGAGAAGCCGACCCAGGCCTTGCGCCGGGCCAAGACCACCAGCATGGGCCTTGCCATCAATGCCGTGAAGACCGGCGACGCCGGGGCGGCGCTCAGCGCGGGCAACACCGGCGCGCTGATGGCCATGGCCAAGCTCGCCCTGCGGACCATGCCCGGAATTGACCGGCCTGCGCTGGCCGCGCTCATGCCCACGCTGGGCGACAATGACGTGATCATGCTCGATCTCGGCGCCAACACCGAAGCCGATGCCCGCAACCTGGTGCAGTATGCGATCATGGGGGCAGCCTATTCGCGCATCCTGACCGGGCTGGAACAGCCGCGCGTGCGCCTGCTCAACATCGGCACCGAGGAAAGCAAGGGCACCGACCGGCTGCGTGATGCTGCCGCCCAGCTTCAGGCCGCGACCGGCCTTGCCCTGTCGTTCGACGGGTTCGTCGAAAGCGACAAGATCAACCGCGGCGAGGTGGATGTGGTGGTGACCGACGGGTTCTCCGGCAACATTGCGCTCAAGGCAATCGAAGGCACTGCCCGCTTCGTCACTGACCTGCTGCGCCGCGCTTTTACCAGTTCGATCCGCTCGAAGGTCGGCTTCCTGGTGTCGCGCCCGGCGACCGAGCTGCTGCGGCACCCTGGAGGAAAAGCTGACTGAGCGAATCACCGCCGACCTCGCCGAACTCCACGCCCGCAACGGCAACGGCCACGGGGCAAAAGCATGATTCGCTCAGTGATCCGGGGCAGCGGCTCGGCGCTCCCCGCACAGGTTGTCACCAATGCCGACCTGCAGGAGCGGGTCGAGACCAGCGACGAATGGATCGTCGAGCGTACCGGCATCCGCCAACGCTATATCGCGGGGGAAGGGGAGACGACCTCCACCCTGGCCACGGCTGCCGCCCGGCGGGCGCTGGAAGCTGCCGGAATGGAGGCGAGTGCGATCGACCTGATCGTGCTGGCCACGGCGACGCCCGACCAGACATTCCCGGCTACGGCGACGATCGTGCAGGACAATCTCGGCTGCAACGGCGGGATCGCGTTCGATGTCGCGGCGGTCTGTTCCGGGTTTCTCTATGCCATGGCGACGGCCGACTCGATGCTGCGCACCGGCATGGCGAAGCGCGCGCTGGTGATCGGGGCAGAGACCTTCAGCAAGATCCTCGACTGGGATGACCGCACCACCTGCGTCCTGTTCGGCGATGGAGCCGGGGCCATCGTGCTCGAAGCGCAGGACGTAGCCGAAGACGGGCCGGGCCTGATCGCGACGCGGCTGCACGCCGATGGCGCGCACAACGAACTGCTCTATGTCGATGGCGGGCCGTCCACCACCGGCACGGTCGGCCACTTGCGGATGAAGGGGCGCGAAGTGTTCCGCCACGCGGTCGTCAACCTGGCCGATGTCCTCAAGGAAGTGCTTGAAGGCACAGGTTATTCGGCCAGCGATATCGACTGGGTCGTGCCGCACCAGGCCAATGCCCGGATCCTCGATGCCACTGCCCGCAAGCTCGGCCTGTCGATCGACAAGGTCATCGTCACGGTCGACCAGCACGCCAACACCTCTGCGGCCTCGGTGCCGCTGGCCTATGACACGGCCGTGCGCGACGGTCGGATCAAGCCGGGTGACCTTGTCATGTTCGAGGCGATGGGCGGCGGCTTCACCTGGGGGGCCAGCCTCGCCCGCGTGTAGGCGTGTGCATAGCGCGACGGGCCGGTTTGCGATTTTCCTTGATTGCGGGTAGGTTATCGCCTGTTCCTGAACTTGGGTCGCGCCGAGGGAGGATAACGAATGATGCGTTCGGTGGGTACCTTGACCCGCGCAGACTTGGCGGAAGCGATCAACCGCAAGCTTGGTTTTTCGCGTGCGGAGTCACTCGATCTGGTTGAGTCGGTCATCGCGCAGATGAGCGATGCGATGGCGCGCGGCGAAAACGTTAAGATTTCCGGGTTCGGCAGCTTCGTACTGCGGGACAAGCGGGAGCGGATCGGCCGCAATCCCAAGACCGGGGTGGAAGTGCCGATTACGCCGCGCCGGGTTCTCACTTTCCGGGCCAGCCAGTTGCTGAAGGAAGAAATCGCGAAGGAATAGGGCAATGGATGCACGATTCGACGATGGCAAGGAAGACGGCGCCCTGCGCACCATCGGCGAAGTGGCTCAGGCCCTCGGCATCAAGCAGCACGTCCTGCGTTACTGGGAGCAGCAATTCCCGATGCTGCAACCCTTGAAGCGCAGTGGCGGGCGGCGCTATTACCGCGCGGCGGATATTGCCCTGGTGGAAACGATTGACCGGCTGGTGAACCGCGAAGGATACACTCTGAAAGGGGCGATGAAGGCCTTGTCGAGCAAGGACACTTTGGCGGACAGCGCCTCGCATCAGGGCGCGGTGGCGGATGGAGCAGGCGCGGGCGAGGAACGGCCCTCTCAGCCGCCAGCCACTTTGCCGTTTACCAGCGAACTGCCGCAGGATGGCGGGCTGGAGGCCTTCTTCGGCAAGCAGCCGGACGCCCCGCAAAACGTTGCCACCGATAGTGCTGAAACGGAGATCGCGGAGCCGGAACCCGCCCCCGCCGAGGCGAAGACCATGCCTGTTCCGCCGGAGCTGCTCGATCAGCTCAAGGCCATCCGCGCCCGCCTGTCCGAGGCACTGGCGGCATAGCCTGCCCCGGCTGCTATTCGGCAGCCGCCAGCAGTTCCTCCGCCGCGCCCAGGTCCACGCTGACCAGGCGGCTGATGCCTTTTTCGATCATGGTCACCCCGAACAGGCGGTGCATCCGGCTCATCGTCACGGCATTGTGGGTGACGATCAGGTATCGCGTTTCGGTCTCCAGGACCATTGCATCGAGCAGGTCGCAGAACCGGTCGATATTGGCGTCATCGAGCGGCGCGTCGACTTCGTCGAGCACGCAGATCGGGGCCGGGTTGGTCAGGAACAGGGCGAAGATCAGCGCAATGGCGGTCAGCGCCTGCTCCCCGCCGGACAGCAGGGTGAGCGATTGCAGGCGCTTGCCTGGCGGCTGGGCGAAGATCTCCAGCCCGGCTTCCAGCACATCGTCGCTGTCGATCAGGGCCAGGTGTGCCTGCCCGCCTTCGAACAGCCGCGTGAACAGGCGCTGGAAATGCTCGTTCACTTCCTCGAACGCGGCCCGCAGCCGTTCGCGCCCTTCCCGGTTGAGGTTGCCGATCGAGCCGCGCAGCCGGTGCACCGCCTCGACCAGCTCCGCCTGCTCGGCTGCGCTGGTCCCGGCTTCCTGCTCGATCCGGGCCAGTTCGTCTGCGGCGACCAGATTGACCGGTCCGATCCGTTCGCGCGACGCGACCAGCTGGTCCATCGCCTCCGACTCGGCCCCGGCATCGCGCACCGCTTCGGCTGCGAAGGCGAATCGCTGCGGCAGCAACGGCGGCGGCGCCTGGAAGCGTTCGCCGGAAATGCGCGCCATTTCGGCCCGGCGCATTTCCTCGTTCTCGGCCCGCGCGGCCAGACCTGCCCGGCTTTCGCGCGCGCTGGCCAGTGTCTCGGTCGCATCGGCAAGCGTCCGATCAGCCACCTGCGCGGCCTGCTGCGCTTCGCCAACTGCCGCTTCGGCCGCTGCCAGTTCGCCCGCCAGCCGGGTCCGCACTGTGTCGCCCTGTTCGATCTCGCGCATCAGGGCAGCGGGCTTGGCGGCGAAGATTGCGGTTTCCTGCTCGTTCTCCTCGAACCGCTGGGCCATGCCTGCCAGCCGCCGCGCCGCTTCGGATGAGCGCGCCTGCCAGCTGGCAATGTCGGACCGCTGCGCCGTAGTCCGCTCGCGCGCCACCGCCAGCGCCTGATCGTGGGCGGCAAGCTGGGCCATGGCCCTTTGCTGGGCTGACCGGGCTGCCTCGTTGCGGGCCTGTGCTGCATGGAGTGCTGCGCGCCCCGTGGCCGGGTCGGGCAGGGTGGACCGGCGCTCCTGTGCCGAGGCGAGCTCGGCCTCGGCCATGGCGCGCTGTTCGGCCAGATCACCGGCAGCGCGGTCGAGCTCGGCGAGCCGCCCCGTCAGCCGCTCGCGCTCGGCCTCGGCCTGGTCGAGCGCGCGCAGGGCCTGCCGTTCGCGGTCAGCCGCGCCGGCAAGTTCACGCTCGGTTGCAACCAGGGTGCGCTGGAGCTCGGCCAGGTCGGCCTGCACTTGCGCTTGCTGGTTGTCAGCCCGTTGCACCGCTTCGATCAGCGGCGGCAATTGCGCTGCGAGATCGGCAAAACGGTTGTCCGCTTCCAGCCGCGCGGCTTCTGCTGCGCCTTCGCCCCGGGCGACGAACCCGTCCCACCGGCGCAAGTGCCCGGCAAGAGTGACCAGCCATTCGCCGGGTTTCAGCGCGCGCCCGTCATCCTC
>NCJP01000182.1 GCA_002278985.1 Erythrobacter sp. 34-65-8 | reverse complement strand
GACGTCGATGTGCTCACCGTACCGGGTGCACTGGAAATACCGGGTGCAATCGCTCTTGCTGACGAGAGCGAGCAGTATGACGGCTACGTCGCGATTGGGGTGGTCATCAGGGGTGAGACCTATCACTTCGAAATCGTTGCCGGCGAGAGTGCACGCGGGATCATGGCACTGACAATGGACGGGGTCGCCATCGGCAACGGCATCCTGACGGTCGAGAATGAAGCGCAGGCTCTGGTCCGCGCAGACCCGGCCCAGAAGAACAAGGGCGGCGAAGCGGCCCAGGCCGCCCTGGCCCTTTACGAACTTCGGCAGCGGTTCGGCTGATCCTCAGGCAGGATCGGCCAGCCCCTTCAACCCCAGCGGCGCATAATCGCCGATGGCAAGCTGCTCGAACACGCCAATGCCCTGCTCGCCCCCCGGGCCGGTCACCCGGCTCAGCATCTGGACGTGCAGGTTGTCAGGCCGCGCAGGATCGATGGTGTCGAGCGCGATATCCTCGCGCTCGACCTCCAGCGTGCCGTGGTCGAGCCCGTGGTTCCATTTCGGCGACGTGTAACCCAGTCCGCGCATCTGGAACCGGGCGACAGGCTCGAACCGGAACTCTTCCTCCCCTATCGCGAGCACGCCGCCACCGGGCCAGCGGGTGCCGGGGGCGAGTGGTGCATCCATCCGCGGCTCGTGTGCTTCGGTGAAGGCTTCGGGTCCGTTGCCATCGGGCGCGATCACCGCACGGGTGTTCCATGGCGTGCCATCAGCGTGGGCATTGAGGTGGAAGAACAGGCTGCGCCCCGGCAGGTTGACCGGGGTCCACTGCCAGAAGAACTGCGGCACTCCGCCGCCGAACTGCGGGTCCGAGGCGCCCACCGGGCGCACCCCCCAGCTCCGGTCGCGCGTTCCGGCCGTGCCGGAAGCGAGCGCCTGCCGCTTGCCATCCACCTCGATCCAGCCCTCGTAATGCCCGTTCTGGGTCAGGCGAGTATAGTCCATCACCGTTCGCGGGCCGACGCGCCAGGTGAAGCGCGGCTCTTCGATCGGGAAGGCGCGACCGGTGAAGGTCAGGTCGGCGGCGATGCCCTCGCCTTCCACGATCACGCGCAGCCGCTTGAGCGGCTCGACGATTTCAATCCGCACCGGCCCGCAGGCCAGCTCCATCCGCTCCATGCCCAGCTTGCGGCTGGCGTGGAGGCAGTGCTGCACTCCGTCGCGGATGACACAGAAATGCGCGTCGGCCACGTCGAGATGGGGATATATCCCGAACGCGACCGCGAAGAACCCGCTGCCATCAGGAGCATAGCCGTTGAAGAAGTACCGGTCGTAGAAATTGCGGTCAGTGCCGGAATAGGCAATCGGGTCCGCTGTCTGATGGATCGGGTAATCGTCGCCGCGGGTCAGAACCATTGCGTCATCCTTCTTTCAAGAGCGCGAGACTGCCGTGTTCGAGGCAGAGCGCACAGGCACCGCGCGCCATGGACAGGAAATTGGCGTCGCCCCGCTCTGTGCGCACTACGAAGGCGGCGCTGAAGACGGCCGTTGAAACGCCGTGCAGTGCGCCGATTACATAATCCCGCCAGATCTGGTCGACCGTCAGCGGCACGCCGCGTGCGGTCATTTCCGCGCAATAGAGTTCGAGCAGGTCGCGCTCATGCGCCCGGCGCAATGTGTCGCCGATGCCGCAGCCGAGGAAGTAGCCGATGTCTGTCAGCCCGTTGCCAATGCCAAGCGTCTGCCAGTCCAGCACGGCGATCGGTTCCGCCCCGCCGTGCACGTCGAACAGCATGTTATCGAGGCGGAAGTCCCCATGGACGAGGCTGACGGTCTCCGGAGTACGATCAATCGCCGCTGTCACCTCCGCGAGTTCCTCGCACAGTGCCATATATTCCGGCTCAAGGCTGTCGGCATAACGCTCGCGGAAGACGGCCTGGGCTTGCGGATAAAGCGTCTTGACCTGCGCCGCGGCCTGTTCGTTTGGCTGCAGCCAGTCGAGCGACAGAATTTCAGCATTGTGCCAGCTCGGCGCATGGAGCGCGGCAGCCTGTTTCACGCCTTCCCGCGCATCTTCGAGCGAACAACCGGCCAGCTGGTTACCGCCCCGCGCCGGGCCGAGATCTTCGAACAACAGCAGGAAGCTGCCGCCGTCCTCGGAAACTTCAGCCGCGTGGACCACCGGCGTGCGGACCGGCAGGCTAGGTGCTATCTCGCGATAGAACGCCACTTCCTTGGCGTAGAGACCCAGCATGGCGGCCGTGCCGCGGCTGGTCGGATCGGCAGCAGCAAACTTGCCGGCCAGCGTGGCCGGGCCGGTATCGTCAGGAAAGTCGAGGTGAAAACGGACGCTGTCTCCTACCTGGCCGGTGCCGATGGATTCCCAGCGCCACCGGCGGGGCACCTGCCCAAGCACCGAATCCCACCACTCACCGGTAATCTCGTCCGGATGCGCCGGAAATTGCCCCATCGATGTTCCTCTCCGTGAGGAACCTTATGGCGCACCGCGCGCTGCTGCAACGATGAACGGACTCCCCGAATGGATAGCCGCGTTCGGCGCGGTGATTGCCGCTGCCATGATCGCCTTCGACCTTGGCCGCAGGGCAACAGCCTGGGGCTTCGTGCTGTTCTGCGCGGTGTCGATCCTGTGGATCGTCACCGGCCTGCTCGACAACGCCATGCCGATCGTGGCAATGAACGCAGTGCTGCTGCTGATCAACGCCTGGGGGGTGTGGCAGTACTGGTTCCACCCGAAGAACCGGGCGGAAAGTACCTAGCGACCGAAGCAGCCTGTCCCGGCATAGCGGGCGCTGGAGCCGAGTTCTTCCTCGATCCGGATCAGCTGGTTGTACTTGGCAAGCCGGTCGGACCGGGCCAGCGATCCGGTCTTGATCTGGCCGCAATTGGTGGCGACCGCCAGGTCGGCAATGGTCGCGTCCTCGGTTTCGCCCGAGCGGTGGCTCATCACGGCGGTGTAGCCTGCACGGTGCGCCATATCGACCGCTTCCAGCGTTTCGCTCAGGGTGCCGATCTGGTTGACCTTGACTAGTAGCGAGTTGGCCAGGCCGCGGCCGATGCCGTCAGCCAGACGGCGCGGGTTGGTCACGAACAGGTCGTCGCCGACCAGCTGGACCTTGCTGCCGATGAGGTCGGTCAGTGCCTTCCAACCGTCAAAATCGTCTTCACTCATCCCGTCCTCAATCGAACGGATCGGATAGTCGTTGCACAGGTCGGCAAGATAGCGCGCCATTTCATCGGGGCTGAGCGAAATCTGTTCACCAGCCATGTCATAGCGGCCATCGGCAAAATACTCGGTCGCGGCGCAGTCCAGCGCCAAAGCGATATCGCTGCCCGGCTTGAACCCCGCCCGCTCGATCGACTGCATGATGAAATCGAGCGCCGCGCGCGTGCTGGAGAGGTTCGGGGCAAAGCCGCCCTCGTCCCCCACCGAAGTCGCCAGACCCTTCTCCGACAGGCCTTTCTTGAGAGTATGGAAAATCTCGGCGCCCCAGCGCACCGCCTCGGCAAGGCTGTCCGCGCCGACCGGCATGATCATGAATTCCTGAATGTCGATCGGGTTGTCGGCGTGTTCGCCGCCATTGATGATATTCATCATCGGCACCGGCAGAACATGCGCCGAAACGCCGCCGATATACGAATAGAGCGGCAGGCCCCGCGCACTGGCCGCCGCCTTGGCCGCTGCCATGCTGACGCCCAGGATCGCGTTGGCCCCCAGGCGAGCC
>NCJP01000181.1 GCA_002278985.1 Erythrobacter sp. 34-65-8 | reverse complement strand
GTTCTCACGATGGGCCCCTATGTGGGCTGGCCGGGCGTGCGCGAAATATTTGGCGAGCGGGCCACCCTATGGATTGAACTGGTGCTCGGTACACCGGTCGTGTTGTGGAGCGGATGGCCGTTTCTCGAACGGGGCTGGAATTCGTTCCGCACCTGGAACCTCAACATGTTCTCGCTCATCGGCATGGGCGTTCTCGCCGCATGGATTTTCAGTGTCGTCGCCGTCCTGGCACCGGACATCTTCCCGGATGGCTTTCGCGATCCAGAGGGACATGTCGGCGTCTATTTCGAAGCCGCGGCCGTTATCGTTACGCTTGTGCTCCTCGGCCAAGTCATGGAGCTGCGCGCGCGTGAAGGCACCGGTAAGGCCATTCGCGCTCTCCTTGATCTTGCAGCCAAAACCGCCCGCGTCATCAGGGCAGACGGCACTGAAGAAGAAATCCCCCTTGAGCACGTGGCTGTTGGCGACCAATTGCGGGTCCGCCCAGGCGACAAGGTGCCCGTTGACGGTGTAGTGCTCAAAGGCCGCTCGTCGATCGACGAAAGCATGATCACCGGTGAACCAGTCCCGGTCGAAAAGGTCGAGGGCGACGCCGTGACCGGGGCAACGATCAACGGAACAGGCAGCCTGGTGATCGAAGCGAAACGTGTCGGATCAGACACCATGCTCGCGCAGATCGTGGAAATGGTTGCGGCCGCACAGCGCTCGCGCGCGCCGATCCAGAAGTACGCCGACAAGGTGGCCGGCATGTTCGTCCCCGCGGTTATCGGCATAGCCGTGCTCGCCTTCATCGCCTGGGCGATCTGGGGCCCCGCACCAGCGCTTGCCTATGCCCTCATTGCTGCAGTTGCGGTACTGATCATCGCCTGCCCCTGCGCTCTCGGCCTGGCGACGCCGATGTCGATCATGACCGCGACAGGAAGAGGGGCGCAGGCGGGCGTTCTGATCAAGAACGCCGAAGCGCTCGAGCGCTTCGAGAAAATCGATACGCTGATCGTCGACAAGACGGGTACGCTGACCGAGGGGCGCCCAAGGCTCGTCGCGGTTATGCCCGAAGAGGGCCACGATGAAATCGAGGTGTTGAGCCTGGCGGCGTCGCTCGAGCGCGGGTCGGAGCACCCGCTCGCAGAAGCGATCGTGCGCGGCGCCGAAGAACGCGGCGTCGCGATGGAAACCGCCAGCGAGTTCGAGGCCGTAACCGGTAAAGGCGTCATGGGCACGGTTTCCGGTAAACGCGTCGCGCTGGGTAACCTTGCGCTCCTGTCAGACCTCGGTTTGGAAGGTGCCACGCTCAGCGAAAAGGCCAATGCGCGCCGCGACGAAGGCGAAACCGTCATGTTCGTGATCGTGGCAGGCAAGATTGCTGGCCTCATCAGCGTTGCCGACCCGGTCAAGGAAACCACTCCTGCGGCGATCAAGGACCTGCACAAGCTCGGCCTTACGATCATTATGGCGACCGGCGACAATGAGCGGACGGCGCAGGCGGTTGCCGCCCGCCTTGGTATCGACGACATTCGCGCAGGCGTTCTTCCCGCGGACAAGGCGCGGCTCATCCGTGAATTGCAGGAAGGCGGTGCCAAGGTGGCCATGGCCGGCGACGGGGTTAACGACGCTCCGGCGCTTGCCCAGGCAGATGTCGGCATTGCGATGGGAACCGGCGCGGATGTCGCGATCGAAAGTGCGGGGATTACGCTCGTTAGAGGCAATCTCGACGGGATCGTCCGGGCCCGCAAGCTTGCCCGGGCTACGATGCGCAATATTCGGCAAAATCTGTTTTTTGCGCTGATTTACAACGCCTCGGGCGTGCCCGTCGCGGCCGGTGTTCTTTATCCTTTCTTCGGCATCCTGATTGGCCCAATGTTCGCAGCCTTTGCGATGAGTGCGTCCTCCATATCGGTAGTCCTGAACTCGCTCAGACTTCGTAGTGCGAAGCTGTGAACATTCGACAATCGAACAAATCGCCATCCCTGATCCATGCCTCAATGCCTCCGCATTGCGGCAGGGCCGGTCGCCTGTGGAAGATGGCAGCGCGACGCAAGCCATAGAAAGGTAAACCGCATGGATAACCATTCGGCGCACGAAGATAATCTGAACAAGAGCAGCATCACCCTGCTTGGCGGCGTTGCCATGGGGACTGGCGTCATGATCGGTGCGGGCATTTTTGCGCTCACCGGTCAGATCGCGGAGCTTGCCGGCCCTCTCTTCCCCCTCTCCTTCGTCGCAGGCGCGCTCATCACCGCGCTCGCATCATACAGCTACATCAAGATGTCGAATGCCTGGCCATCGTCGGGTGGCATCGCGATGATCCTGCAAAAGGCCTATGGTCCGGGTGTCGTCGCGGCCTCCGCATCAGTGCTGATGGCCATGTCGATGGTTATCAATGAGAGCCTGGTGGCGCGAACCTTCGCGACCTATGCGCTGCGTCCGTTTGGGCTCGAAGAAAACGCATTGCTGATATCGGGCTTGGCGCTGGGACTCATCGTTTTCGCCTATCTGGTCAACGCCGCGGGCAATAGATCGGTAAGCGGGTTTTCGCTCGTTATGTCGGCGATAAAGGTTGGCGGGATAGCGGTGTTCGCAGTTGCGGCGATCTGGGCCAGCGGACTGTTCGCAGGCGCCTTTACCGAGCCTGCTTCCTTGTCGAACGGCGAAGCATTGCTCGCTTCGGTGGCCTTCTCGATCCTTGCATTCAAGGGGTTTACAACCATCACCAACAGTGGCGGAGAAATCGTCGATCCGCACAAGAATGTCGGTCGCACAATCATGATCTCGATTGCCGTGTGCATCGTGGTTTATCTGCTCGTCGCCTTGGCCGTTGGCTCCAGTCTCAGCATCGGCGAGATCGTTCAGGCGCGTGACTATTCCCTGGCCGCGGCAGCGCGCCCCGCATTGGGAGATCTCGGGTTCTATTTCACCGTAGCGATTGCCATCTCGGCGACTACGTCGGGGGTCATTGCGAGCGTGTTCGCCGTCTCGCGGATGCTGACAATGCTGACCGAGATGAAGATGATCCCCCACAGCCATTTCGGAATGAAGGGCGGCATCCGTAGCCACATGCTGGTCTATACGGTCGTCATAGCCGGCACACTGGCGGTCCTGTTCGACCTTTCCCGCATCGCCTCGCTCGGCGCCTTCTTCTACCTTGTCATGGACATGCTCGTCCATTGGGGCGTGTTTCGCAGTCTTCGCAAAGAGATCGGCGCCCGCGCTTCCGTCCTGCTCACCGCGCTGGCGGCCGACGCCGTTGTGCTCGCCGCATTTACGGCCGCCAAACTCAAGAGCGATCCGGCCGTGGTTTCCTATGCGGTGATCGGAATCGCGGCCGTGTTCGTGGCGGAATGGATATTTCTGTCCGGCCAGCGCAGGGAGACGAACACAGATTCTATTGAAAACAAGGTCGAGAGCGGAAGCGGCGATCACGACCGTCCTTGAGCGCAACATTGGCTGTTTGGCAGCTCAGATAAATATTTTTGAGGCGGCGCCGTAATTTCGCGCCGCCCCGCCCGTCTTTATTCCTTCGGCTGCAATCGGAATACCGGAAGTTTGTCCATCTTGTCCGTACCAGGCCGCGCGATCGACCGGCAGAAAGAGATTCGCGGGAGGAATGTCGGCGATTGCGACAAACATCGTTTCTCTTTCGAAGAACGATGAAATGAAAACGCGAAACGAACATTGGAATTGAACAAGCAGCCCCAGGCTGTGCGTGTGAACAAGGGGCTGTAAAGGCA
>NCJP01000180.1 GCA_002278985.1 Erythrobacter sp. 34-65-8 | reverse complement strand
CAGGCAGCGAATTCCTGTGTAGCGCAGGACGGGGGAACAGGACAATGGCGACCGATCAGGGGCAGGGCGCGACATCGCAGGATGGTACACCCGCTCCGGCACAAGCAGCAGCGCAGCGCCCGTTTTCACCCCATGCCATCCACCTCGTCCGCACCTCGGTCCAGGCCAACATGATGCTGTCGCAGATGGCGGATCAGAAGGCATCGATCCTGATGGGGGCAACCTTCGTGGTGTTCACCATCGTTATCGGCCAGGCCCGGAGCGGGGCGATCCCGATCAGCCTGGGCGTGCTGGCGATTTCCGCCTTCCTCAGCGCCATGTGCGCGGTCTATGCGGTCCTGCCTTCGGTCGGCACAGGCAAGCTGCCGCCCAATCCCAACAAGATGTTCTTCGGCCATTTCACCGCGCTCGACGAGCGCATCTGGGTCGAAGATGTGCTGGAGGGTCCGTAACCTTGGCGGCCTTCCTGTTTGAGCGATTCATTCTGGGCTGAGCATCAGTCCAGCAACCGCTTGACCGCCGCCAGGAACGGGCCGATCGACACCGGCTTGGACAGGTAATCCGCCGCCCCGGCCGCCCGGATCCGCTCTTCGTCACCCTTGCCGGCATAGGCGGTGACGGCCAGCACCGGCACATCGAGCAGGGCTGCATCGCGCTTCAGGGCGGCAATCAGGTCGATGCCGGAGACATTGGGCAACTGGATGTCCATCAGCACCAGATCGGGGGCAAAGGCCCGCGCGGCGTTGAGCACCAGTTCGCCATCGGCAACCGGCTCTACCTCGAACCCGCCGGCTTTCAGCACGTCGCAGAACAGCTTGCGGTTGAGATCGTTGTCCTCGACCACCAGGATGCGCTTGGCCATTCTGCCATTTCCCCATTGCTCGAAGGTTCACAATTGCGCGGTCCGCTCTATGTAGCGTGGACCATGAAAACAATTCCCGATTCCGGCCAATCCCCCGGGCACCACTCAGGCGACCCGGAAACGCTGGCCCTCAGCGCGCTTGGCTGGGTGCTGACCGACGAGGATCGCTCGGCCCGCCTGCTTGCGCTGACCGGGCTCGATTCGGAGACCTTGCGTGACCACCTGACCGAGCAGACTACTCTCGCGGCGGTGCTCGAATTCCTTATCAACCACGAACCTGACCTGCTGCTCGCCGCCGATGCCCTCGGTCGCACCCCGCAGGAACTCGTCGAAGCCCACCGGAGACTTGCCGCATGATCCGCCCCTCAGGCCGCCCGCTCGTGATCTCCGATTGCGATGAGGTGCTGCTCTACATGGTCTCCCCTTTCCGTGACTGGCTGGCCGAAAGCGAAGGGGTGACCTTCCGCATGGAAGGCAACAACTTCGCCAACGCCATGCGCTGGAGCGAGAGCGGGGAACCGGTGGGAGAGCGCGATATCTGGCGCCTGCTGGGCGGGTTCTTCGATACCCAGATGCACCGCCAGACGCCGATCGACGGGGCCGTGGCCGGGATCAATGCACTGGCCGAACACGCCGATGTGGTGATCCTGACCAACCTGACCGACGAACGCCAGCAGCATCGCACGGCGCAGCTGGCCGAACATGGCATCCATGCGCGGGTCTTCACCAACCAGGGGCCCAAGGGCCCCGCGCTCAAGGCAATTGTGGAGGAATACGCGCCCTCACGCGCGCTGTTCATCGACGACCTGCCGCAGCACCATCATTCTGTGGCCGAGATCGTGCCGCACGTGCGCCGCCTGCACCTGTGCGGGGAGCCGATGCTCGCGCCGCTGATTGATTGCGCCCACACGCAAGGCCATGCCCATGCACGGATCGACTGCTGGCACACGGCGCTGCCCTGGGCACTGGGCCAGCTTCATGACGAAAAGGAAAAGGAACCCGCATGACCGCCTCCACCTCTGTCGCCGGCCGTCTCGCCGAACTCGGCATTACCTTGCCTGCCGCCGCCGCCCCGATCGCCAGCTATGTGCCGGTCGTGGTGCATGGCGGGATTGCGACGATTTCCGGCCAGCTCCCCTTTGTCGACGGGCAGCTGATGACGGGCAGGCTGGGCGAGGACGTTTCGCTGGAGCAGGGCACGGCGGCAGCGCGGGCCTGCGGGCTGATGATCCTGGCGCAGCTGGAAGCGGCAGGCCTGCTCGAGCGGGTCGAGCGGGTCGTCAAGCTCGGCGCATTCATCAGCTCGACCGCCGATTTTACCGATCAGCCGGTAGTCGCCAACGGCGCATCCGATCTGATGTCGGAGGTGTTCGGCGAGGCGGGCAAGCACGCCCGCAGCGCGGTCGGGGTGCCGGTTCTTCCCCGGGGTGCGGCGGTGGAAGTGGATGCAGTTGTTGCCATTCGGGCTGATTGACCGCTGGCGGGCGCCGGCGCCGGTGCCGGGCAAGGTCGCCTGGCTGGGGGAATGGGATTATGCCCATCGCGGGCTCCACGGCCCGGGTGTGCCCGAAAACTCGCCGACCGCCTTTGCGCTGGCGTTGCAGGCGGGCGTGGGCATCGAGTGCGACATCCAGCGCAGCGCTGACAACCGCGCAATCGTGTTCCATGACTGGGAGCTCGATCGCCTCACTGGCGAGACGGGCCCGGTTGACGGGCGCAAGGCGGCGGACCTCGCCCGCCTGGCCCTGACCGGCACGAACGACCGGATGCCGACGCTGGCGCAGGTGCTGGAGCAAGTCGGCGGGTCGGTGCCGATCCTGATCGAGATCAAGTCGAAGCGTGATCGCCGGGTCGGCCCTGTCTGCATCGCCGTACGCCGGGAACTGGACGGGTATACCGGCCCGCATGCTGTCATGAGTTTCGACCCGCGGGTTGCCCGCTGGTTTGCCAGTCATTCGCCGTGCACCCTGCGGGGTCTGGTGGTGAGCGAGGAGAGCAAGAAGCACTGGCGCGGGGTGTGGGAGCGCCACTCTGCGCTATGGCACGCCCGGCCGCAGTTCCTGGCCTATGACGTGCGCGACCTGCCAAGCCGGTTTGCCGCCAGCCAGCGTGCCCGCGGCCTGCCGGTACTGACCTGGACCGTCCGCTCGCCCGAGCAGCGCAAGGTGGCCGCGCTCCATGCCGATGCTCCGATTGCCGAGAACGAAGGATTCGCATGACGGCTGGCGAACTGACCGTGCGGGTGGCTGGCTCGGTCGGCGAATTGCCTGCCGGGGAATGGGACGCGCTGGGCGGCCAGGAAAACCCCTTCCTGAGCCACGCTTTCCTGAGCGCGCTGGAAGATTCGGGCAGTGTCGGCCCCGGCACCGGCTGGCAACCGGCCCCGATCGTGCTGGAGGATGACACCGGGCGGCTGGTCGGTGCTCTGCCCAGCTACGCCAAGGGGCACAGTCAGGGCGAATATGTGTTCGACCACAGCTGGGCTGATGCCTGGCACCGGGCCGGCGGTCACTACTACCCCAAGCTGCAGATTGCGGTTCCCTTCACCCCCGCCACCGGCCCGCGCCTGCTGCTGTCGGACGAGCGGTTCGCCGCGCCACTGCTGGCGGCGGCAGAGCGGGTCTGCGCGGGCAACGGGTTTTCCTCGGCCCATGCCACCTTCGTCGATCCGGCGCAGCTTGCCCTGTTCGAGCAGGCGGGCTGGCTGCCCCGGAGCGACATCCAGTTTCACTGGGCCAACCGCGGCTACGGTTCGTTCGACGATTTCCTTGCTTCGCTGTCCGCCCGCAAGCGCAAGGCGATCCGCAAGGAACGCGAAGGGGCAGTGCAAGGTCTGGAGATTCGCCGGTTGACCGGGGCCGATATCCGGCCCGAACACTGGGATGCCTTCTGGATTTTCTACCAGGATACCGGCGCGCGCAAATGGGGCACGCCTTATCTGACCCGGGCCGCGTTCGACCTGATCGGTGAAAGGCTGGCGGACCGGATCATCCTGGTCCTGGCGTTCGACGGGGCGGAGCCGATTGCCGGCGCGCTCAACTTCATTGGCGCTGATGCCCTCTACGGGCGCTACTGGGGCGCGACCCGCGAGGTGCGCTTCCTTCATTTCGAACTGTGCTATTATCAGGCGATCGAGGCAGCGATCGGGCTGGGGCTCGATCGGGTCGAGGCGGGCGCACAGGGCGGACACAAGCTGGCGCGCGGCTACGAACCGGTTACCACCTGGTCAGCCCACTGGATCGCCGATCCCGGCTTTCGCGCGGCAGTGGCGGAGTTTCGGCTCGGTGAGCG
Organism: Erythrobacter sp. 34-65-8; assembly: GCA_002278985.1. Lineage (GTDB taxonomy): Bacteria > Pseudomonadota > Alphaproteobacteria > Sphingomonadales > Sphingomonadaceae > 34-65-8. The sequence goes on along the minus strand of NCJP01000180.1, from coordinate 2,002 downwards.
GACGCCCTTTCGCAAAGCCTGATCAGGCGGCGCGGCGGTTGCCCCGGGACAGCCATTCGCGGGCCCGGCGCTGAGCCTCGGCAATTTCGCGGGCGGTCATTTCGTCAGATACCTCGGCCCGGCAGCAGGGCGCTTCCTCGTGGCCGCCGAGCGCTGCCAGGTTGAACCATTTGTGCGCCTCGACCAGATCGCACGGCGCGCCGTGGCTGCCGGTGGAGAAGGCGACCCCGAGATCGAAATAGGCAGCAGCGTCGCCCTGCGCCGCTGCGGCAAGGCACGAGGCCACCAGCATGTCGGCGGCGGTGGTATCGGCAGGCTGCGCGGCGCCGCCCGTGATTGGTGTCAGGTCCATTTGTCAGGCCCCCCTGTATCGCGCCAGCCCTGTTGCCGCCGCTGACACAGTGTTCACCCGTTTATGGTCAACAAACAGTTAACGCCGTGGCCATATTGTCTGAGCGAAGAGGCGATACTCATCCGGCTAAAGCGCCTTGTGCCGGTACGGGTGTCCCCCTATAGGCGCGCCAACGGGCGACCGGGTGCCACCGGAAACATTCGGGGTAGCAGGGCTTCGCGAGCCTGAGCACTGATGTTTGACCGAGAGGACCAATATGCCGAGTGCCGCCCCCAGGGACTTGGATGTTCTTGAAAAAGCAAAGAAAGCCCTCGAACCCGGCTATGTTCCCGGGGACGACGAGGACTACATGAACTCCCGCCAGCTCGACTATTTCAGGGTTCTGCTGCTCGAATGGAAGAAATCCATTCGCGAGGCGGCGGACATTACTCTCCAGTCGTTGCAGGACGGGCCGATCCGCGAACCTGACCTCAACGACCGGGCCTCGAGCGAGACGGACTGGGGAATCGAGCTGCGCACCCGTGACCGGCAGCGCAAGCTGATCTCCAAGATCGACGCGGCCCTGCGCCGGATCGACGCCGGTGAATACGGCTACTGCGAGGTCACCGGTGAGGCGATCGGAATCAGGCGTCTGATTGCCCGCCCGGTCGCAACCATGACGGTCGAGGCGCAGGAAGCACACGAGCGGCGCGAGAAGATTTCGCGGGACGACTGACGGTCGATTGGGGCACCGTCACCCCGCCCGCAAGAGGCAGGCTTAAACCTTCGTTAGCCCTTGTTGTGATAGCCCGCTGTCACGCACCCCAACCGGTGCGACCAGTGTTGCAACAGGGGAACCTTGCTTTCATGTCTGCGGTCGACACTCGCAATATTTCGCGCGACAGCCTTTTCCTGATGGCAACGCTGCGCGCGGAAGGCAGCGATCAGGATCACAAGGTGAAGGTGCGCAATCTCTCTTCCGGCGGAATGATGGCCGAAAGCGAACTGCGCCTGACGCGCGGTGCGCGGGTAAGCATCGAACTGCGCAACATCGGCTGGGTTTCCGGGGCCGTTGCCTGGGTTCAGGACAGCCGGTGCGGAATCGCCTTCGACGAGGAAATCGAACCCAAGCTTGCCCGGGCGAGTGTGAACACCTCGGGCGACCTGTCATCTCCCCGGTTTGTGCGTCCGGCCTCGATCCATCCCACGACTGCCGCCGACCTGGCCCGGTTGCGCAAGATCTGAGCTGCTGCCAATTGCGCCGCTGACGCGGCCCGCCGCACCTGCTAGGTGGGGGCGATGAGCCGCGTTCTTGCCTGCATTCTTCCCCTCCTGGCGCTCACACTGGTCAGCTGCGGAAGCGCGGACGATGCGACAGTTTCGGTGGCCGTAATCGGTGAGGAAGACCCGCTCACCGGCGAGGGGCTGCGCCTGTCAGTGGCGGGCCAGCTGGTCCGCTCGGCCACCCGCGAAGGACTGGTCACGCTCGATGCCTCGGGCGAAGTCGTTCCCGCCATTGCCGAGCGCTGGATCGTGACCGACGACGGCCTGAGCTATATCTTCCGCATCCGCAATTCCGACTGGCCCGACGGCACGCCGATCACTGCGCCCGCCGTGCGGGACCGCATGCGCCAGAACCTGGCCGCGCTCCGGGGAACCTCGCTCGGGCTG
>NCJP01000179.1 GCA_002278985.1 Erythrobacter sp. 34-65-8 | reverse complement strand
GCACGCCTGCCAACACGGTCATCCCGCCATAGAGCATGAGGTAGACGAGCAGGCCGCGGGGGGTGGCAGCGGCGGCGGATTGTCCGGGGCGTGCGTTGGTCAGGTCCATCCCGGCTGACTATGGCGGCGGCTGGGAAAAGGAAAGCCACCGTTTTTCGTGTTCCCCCGTTTGACGAAGCCGCGCGCAAAGGGGCATGAGACGCGCCGACGTCACCACCCGCCTTGCATGAAGGGGCTCCATGCACCCGATCCTCACCAGTCTCATCGGCATTGTCGCAATTCTCGGCATCGCCTTCCTGCTCTCGACCGGCAAGCGCCGGATCAGCCTGCGGGTGGTCGGCGCGGCCTTTGCGCTGCAGGCGCTGATGGCGCTGCTGGTGCTGCGCACACCATGGGGCGTTACCGCGATCCAGGGGCTGTCCAACGGGGTGATTGCCCTGCTCGACTATTCCAAGGTGGGGATTTCGGCGGTGTTCGGGCCGATGGATGCCAATCCTTTCGTCAACACGTTCGTGATCGCGGCGCTGCCGGTGATCGTGTTCTTCGCCGCGATTGTATCGATCCTCTACCACTGGGGCGTGATGCAGCGGCTGGTGCGCTGGGTCGGCGGGGCGATCGGCTGGATTACCGGGATCAGCAAGGTCGAGGCCCTGGGCGCGGCCGCCAACATCTTCGTCGGCCAGTCGGAAAGCCCGCTGGTGGTGCGGCCCTATCTGGCGGCGCTCTCGCCCAGCCGCCTGTTTACCCTGATGACGGTCGGCATGGCCGGGGTCGCGGGCACCATCCTGGCGGCCTACGCCAGCTTCATCGGTGAAGATGCGGTGCCGTTCCTGCTCGCCGCAGCCTTCATGTCGGCCCCCGGCGGCATCCTGATGGCCAAGATCATCATGCCCGACGACGAGGGCGAGCCCGCGCCCGAGGGGCGGATCGTGCTGCCCGATGCGCGGATCAGCGCCGAAGGACCGGCCGCGATCACCGAAGGCACCAAGGCGCATGAAGTCGAGGTTGCCGAAACCTTCGAGGAAGGGCATCGCCCGGCCAACCTGATTGAGGCGGCGGCCCAGGGCACCCAGACCGGGGTCAAGCTGGCGGTTGCCGTGGGCGCGATGGTGATGGTGTTCGTGGCGCTGGTGGCGCTGGCCAACGGCATTTTGGGCGGCATCGGCGGCTGGGTCGGTTATCCAGAACTGACCTTCCAGCAGATCCTGGGCTGGGTGTTCGCCCCGGTCATGTACCTGATCGGGATTGCCGACTGGCAGCAGGCCCAGATCGCGGGCGGGCTGTTCGGCACCAAGATCGTGCTCAACGAATTTGTTGCCTTCATCGAACTGGGTCAGCTCGAAGGGTTGACCGAGCGCAGCCGGGCGATCGTCACCTTTGCGCTGTGCGGCTTTGCCAATTTCAGCTCGATCGCGATCCAGATGGCGGTGACCGGCGGCCTCGCTCCCAACCAGCGCCCGGTGATCGCGCGGCTCGGCCTGCGGGCACTGGCAGCCGGGAGCCTCGCCAACCTGATGAGCGCGGCTCTGGCGGGGCTGTTCCTGCCGCTGTGACGGTTGTATGGGGCGCGGCATGACAGTCGCATCCGTTTCCATCGCCCGCCCGCTGCCGCAGATCGCCGACGAACTGGGGCAGAGTTTCGCCGAATACGGCTTTGCCATCATTCGCGACCACGGCATCCCCCAGCCGCTGATCGACCGGGCGCAGGCCATGGCCAAGGCGTTCTTCGACCTGCCGGAAGAAACCAAGCGCGCCTACCACAAGCCGGGCGGCGGCGGTGCGCGGGGCTACACCCCGTTCGGCACCGAGAAGGCCAAGGATGCCGAGGTGTTCGACCTCAAGGAATTCTGGCACGTCGGCCGCACCCTGACGCCGGGCGACCCCTTGGAGGAGTTCATGCCGCCCAACGTCTGGCCGGGCGAGATCGAGGGTTTCCGCGAAACGTTCGAATCGCTCTACCGGGAGTTCGAGCTGGCAGGCGACCGGATCCTGCGCGCCATCGCGCTGCATCTGGGCCTGGCCGAAGACTGGTTCGTGCCGACGGTCGACCGGGGCAATTCGGTCATGCGCCTGCTGCACTATCCGCCCCTGCCGGAAAGCGCGCCTGCCGGCGCGGTGCGGGCTGCCGCGCACGGTGACATCAACACCATCACCCTGCTGTTAGGGGCTGAGGAAGCCGGGCTGGAGCTGCTGACCCGGCAGGGCGAGTGGCTGCCGGTCCAACCGCCTGAAGGTGCCCTGGCGGTCAACATCGGCGACATGCTCGACCGGCTGACCAATTCGCGCCTGCGCTCCACCACCCACCGGGTGGTCAACCCGAGTGGTGAGGCAGCCCGGCGCTCGCGCTATTCGATGCCGTTCTTCCTCCACTTCCGGCCCGACTTCGTGATCGAAACGCTGGACTCGTGCATCGATCCCGAATCGGCTGACGCGCATCCTGAACCGATTTCGAGCCACGAGTTCCTGCTCCAGCGCCTGCGCGAGATAAATCTCGCCTGAACGGGCGACTGACCGCCGGAAAAAACGCCCCACCGCAGAATCTTATCCTCTGTTGCAATGCAGCAACAGTGGTTAAGTTGTTGTATATATATCCAAAAGTGCTGCCGCTCCGGTCCCGGCCCAATCGTCTCGTCGTTTGTCATTCGGCGGTAACAAAAGATACTTCTGTGCGTAGCGCATCGCCCGTAACGGGCCAGCATCCAGTTTACGCCTCCATGTTCTTGACCACCGAGGGATAACCTTAATCATGAAGCTCAAGTATCTCCTGGCCGCCAGCGTAGTCAGCCTTTCGGCTGCCGTTGTCCTCCCCGCTCCTGCCGCCGCGCAGCAGATTACCTCTTCGATTCAGGGCACCGTTCAGGATGATGCCGGCGCCCCGCTCGGCGGCGTGACCGTGGTCGTGACCGACACCCGCACCGGCGCCTCGCGCACCACGGTGACCGGTGCGGACGGCCGTTTCTCGGCGCAGAACCTCGTGGTTGGCGGCCCCTACACCGTGGCGGTCAACGCCGACGGTTACGAAGGCCAGACCGTGGGTGAACTGTTCACCTCGCTCCAGGGCGCGACTGACCTTACCTTCACGCTGTCCTCCGGCGCGGGCGAAATCGTCGTGACCGGCAGCCGCGTGCAGGTGACCCAGCTGGCCGTCGGCCCGGGCACCAGCTTCGGCCTCGAAGTGCTGGAGAGCGCGCCCAGCTTCAACCGTGACATCCGTGACATTATCCGCCTCGATCCGCGCGTCAGCCTTGACCGCGAAGATGCCGCCACCGGCGGTTCGGGCGCTGACCGCATCAGCTGCCTTGGCGGCAATGATCGCGGCAACGCCTTCACCGTCGACGGCATCAGCCAGGGCGATATCTTCGGCCTTAACGACACCGGCTTCAGCTCGCGCAGCTCGACCCCGATCCCGTTTGACGCTGTGCGTGAAACGCAGGTCCAGTTTGCGCCGTTCGATGTCGATTACGGCCAGTTCACCGGCTGCGCGATCAACGTCGTCACCAAGTCGGGCACCAACGATTACCAGTTCGGCGGTTTCTTCGAATATTCGGACAATGGCCTGCGCGCCAACAACCTCGTGTCGAAGGGCCGCACCAGCCAGGTTGCGCCGATTGAGCCGGAAAAGCGTTGGGGCGTCTATCTCGGCGGCCCGGTCATCAAGGATCGTCTGTTCCTGTTCGGTGCCTACGAGCACCAGGAAGCAGGCCAGTCGCAGGATTTCGGTCCTGACGGGGCAGGTTTCCC
>NCJP01000178.1 GCA_002278985.1 Erythrobacter sp. 34-65-8 | reverse complement strand
AGCGTGGGTGGTAATGTCGTGAGACCCACCGTTCGAGTGATCGAAATGATTGTGTTCAAACCACCAAGTATGGCGTAACTCTGGTACATCGATGTCGTGATTATTCGAGGTCCAACTTCTTTTTCGTGAACTTGTCTTTGTCGCCAATACCGAGATTACCACCGGCAGCTACCGGCCCCGCAACGCGGGAGGAACCTATTCGGACTCGCTGACTCTTCAGGAAGCCTTCGCCCAGTCGAGCAACGTCGCCGCAGTCCGCCTGCTGGACCAGATCGGGAGCGAGGCGGTGATCGATACGGCGCGCGACCTCGGCGTCTCATCGCCCCTAGCCGAGGGCGACCCGAGCCTGGCGCTCGGCACGTCAACCATGACCCTGCTGGAACTCACCGCCGCCTATGCCGGCATCGCTGCGAACGATTTCCCGGTCCAGCCCCATGCCTTCAAGCGGGATGAGGAAGGCTGGTTTGACTGGTTGTGGAACGGCCGCAGCAGCCTCTCTTCGCGCCAGCACGGGAATATCGAGGAACTCCTGCGCAGCGCGGTGAACCGGGGGACTGGCCGGGCAGCAATGTTGCGCGGGCCGAACTTCGGCAAGACCGGCACGAGCCAGGATTACCGCGATGCGCTGTTCGTCGGGTATGCCGGCGATCTGGTGGTGGGCGTGTGGATCGGCAACGATGACAATTCGCCCCTGAACGGGATCACTGGCGGAGGTCTGCCAGCGCGCATCTGGCGTGATTTCATGACCCAGGCGCTGGGCGAGGTACCGGTGCGTAGGCGGCAGGCACCGCAGCCCGATCCTTCCGGCCCGGTCCAGCCGCAGGATGTGCCCGACCTCGACGCCCTGCCGCCCGGACCGAACGGGACGCGCCTCCGGGTGGAGGGCAATGGCGTGGTGATTTCGACCGATGTCGATGGATTGCCGGTCGACGTGCGGATCGACGAGGATGGCGTGGGGCTCGTACCGGCCGGTTCGCCGCCTGAACGCTAGGCCTGTTCCTCGACCATCAGGATATTCATCACCGCCGTGGCGACCGGGCGCTCCGGATCGTCCTGCCATGCCGAAACCTCGATGTTGGCATTGCGCCGCCCCAGCCGGTTGACATGGCCGACGGCGAACGTCGTCTGGCACTTGGCAGCAGTAAGGAACTGCACCGTGATCCCGATCGGCTTCATCCGCACCTGGCGGCCGTGCCGGTGCAGTTCAGCGCGCAAGGCGGCGTAGCCGGCGTTCTCCAGCAGTCCGCTGGTGGCACCGCCGTGCAACACGGTCGGGCGGCCTTCGACATGGCTGTCGAACGGCATCGCCAGGACCGGCGCACCCTGGTCGAGCCGTTCGATCACGATCCCGAGCGAGCGGGCATAGGCGGGCAGCTCCATCCGCAGCGCGTCAATCTGCCGATCGGTCATCGCGTATTTCCCGGAATGAACATGAACACTGCCGCGACATGGGCGACCGGATCGCCGGGTTTGCCATCGTGCGCCACGCCGCGCAGGAAAGCGGCGGAACGGGTCACCCGGTAGCATTCGGCCTGGCCGTGCACGGCCGCACCTTGCCGCGCCGGGCGCATGTAATCGACCCGCAGGTCGAGCGTGGCGGCCGCGCGGAACTCGCCCGTGGTGGTCCAGATCGCCATGCCGCAGGCCATGTCCATCAGGCTGATGATCGGCCCTGAGGCGAGTACACCGCTGTCCGTCTCGCCAACCAGGTCCTCGCGCCAGGGCAGCGTCAGTTCCACCCAGTTTTCACCATGGGCGGTGTAGTGCAGCCCGAGCCAGCCGGGATGCCCGCGCGAAAACACGAAGCGGGCTGCCATGGCGGGATCGAAACGGGGAAGCTCGGCGTTCATGAAAACGGGTCTGTGCATCCCGTGCGGCCATGACAACAGTTTAATTTCAAGCTCCTGATTTTCCGAGTCAATTGTGTCGTCCGGCCCCGAACCATTCGCGGCTGATGCGCAAGAGGAGCAAGCGATGGAACTACCCAGGATCGACCTTTCGGACCTTCCCGGACTCGAAAGTGCCACCGGCCTGTTCGGGACCCTGTCCGATCTGGCCACTGCCCAGTCCGACGACCGGATCATTATCCTGATGGTCTGGCTCTACGAAGTCATGCCACCGCAGGGCCTGCTCTGATTGGCAGCGCGGCCATGCGTATCGACGAGAACCTGGCATTGCTGCGGAGCGACCCGGCTCCGCAGCGCCTGGCGCAGGCCCGGCTCGAGCAGGCAAAGGCTGCCTGGCTGGGGCAGGGGCCGGGGCGGCCGTTCCTCCGCGAGCTCCATGCCTACGGAGAGGGGCGGGCGCTCAATGAACTACCCAGCCTTTTAAGGACTGTCCGCAAGGGTGGCGCGGCACGGGCGTTCGTTGCTGACCTGACGGATGCCATTCTGCCGGTGCTGCGGGCCCAGCCACTCGGCCTGGTGCCGTTCCGCCACCAGTTGACGGCCGGCCATGGGGTGATGGAGCTGGCCCGATCGGGCCGCGCGGCCCTGTCGCTGATAGCGTACCGACCGGCCGCGGGGGCGCCGCCCGCTACGGCCTGCTTCACCTCCGGCGAGCGGCATGAGGTGTGCCTGCGCGGCGCGGCGGCAGGCCGGATCGTGGGGCTCCGGACAAGGCGGGAAGGGGGCGCCACGCTGGTCACGCGCGAAACTCGCCTGACGCCCGACTGGATCGGCACGTTCGATAATTCCCGCCGGACCAAGCTGGTTGACGGAGCCTCGCACCCGCTCGTCATCCTGCGGCTGTCCCGTGATGCACTGCATCCCGGCCCCGCGCGCGAATACCGGCTGGCCGATGGCGCACTGGTCCATGAGGCGGCGGGAGATCGGCGCGACAGCCGCCGCGAACTGGCGCTCGCAGTGCTCGGCAGCATGGAGCGGCGCGATGCGCTGCCGGCCATTTGCGAAGCTGCCGGAGCCGGCCCGGCGCATGTCCGGTGGGAAGCCGTGCGTCAGGCGCTGGCGATGGATAGTGCTGCCGGGTTCGCGCTGCTGACCGGACTTGCCGGTGATCCGGCGGACGAACTGGCAGCGCCAGCGGGTGTCCTGCGTAATCGATTGCTGGCCGCGCATCCGGGATTGGCAGCGGTAGTGGAGGACGCGCCATGCCCCGCATGATGGATATCCGGGATAATTCCGTGTGTAGCCTCACCGAATGCATCGAAGGGCTCGATGCTGTCGGCCTCGACCCGCGCGATCCGGAAACGCTGGGGCAGGCCGCGCTATGGCTTCGCCGCCTTGGCAACAACCGGAGCTTTCTCGGTGACATGCTGCTGGCCGAGCTGCGCGATGGCTGCGGCAGCGGGCAGCCTGACAGCGCCTATAGCCCGCAGTCCCTCATGCTGTCAGACTATCGCCAGGGCTATTTCCTGCGGGCCAATATCTGGCCGGGTGAAACCGACCAGACTTACAGGGCCAGCGGAGCGGGGGCATTCGCCTATGGCGTGTCGCACGACCACAATTTCGATTTCCTGACCATCTGTAAATCCATCACCATCGGTATCTGGATTGTTCGGATCGGTTTCATGCTCCATAAGTTCAGCATAGTCACCAAGACCGTCATCGTCGGTGTCGGCACTCAGTGGATTGGTGTTGTGAACAAACATCTCATCATAATCAGATAATCTGTCACCGTCTGAGTCACGAGCTCTGAGTTGTTCTTCACTCAATGAGCGTAGGAACTCGATTGTCAATGGATCCGGATCAACAATCTCCTTAGGGGAGCAACCGGTCGCTACGAGCAGGGCAACAACTGCCATGGTAGCA
>NCJP01000177.1 GCA_002278985.1 Erythrobacter sp. 34-65-8 | reverse complement strand
ACCGGCGCGGGCCACTCGCTCACGCTGTCCACCCCGGTGCGGCTGCGCAAGCATGACGAGCGGCGCTGGTCCGTCACCGGCACGCCGACCGATGCCGTGACCATGGGCCTGAAGGTCGTGCTGGATTCCCCGCCCGACCTGATCCTCTCCGGCATCAATGCCGGGGCGAACCTGGGCGACGACATTACCTATTCCGGCACCGTCAGCGCGGCGATGGAAGGCGCACTGGCAGGGATCCGCTCGATTGCGCTCAGCCAGGTCATGCATGCCGAGGCGCCCCGTTCGGGCGACCGGTTCGAGGCGGCACGGGCGTGGGGCGCGCGCGCAATAACCCCGCTTTTGGGGCTGCCCTTCGCGCCGCGCACGCTGGTAAGCGTAAACTTTCCCGCGCTCGAGCCGGACGCGATCCAGGGCATCAGGGTTGCGCGGCAGGGTTTCCATGATTACTCAAGGGGTTCGGTAGTGGAGAAGCGCGATCCACGCGGCTTTCGCTACTACTGGTTCGGGCTGGATGCGGTCGAGCATACGCGCGGCCATGACAGCGACCTGGAAGCAATCGAGGACGGTTTCGTGTCGGTGACACCCCTGCAACTCGAACTGACCCATCACGCGTCGCTCGATGCGTTGCGGGAAAGGTATCGCGGATGAAACGCCTCGCTCTCGCCCTCCTCGCGCCTCTGCTGGTGGCGAGCGCCAATCCGGCAACGGTGACGGAATACGAGGTGGGCGAAGGCGAGACACTGGGCGGCATTGCCAACCGCACAGGCGTGCCGGCGGCGGTGATCGCGGCGGCCAACGGCCTGGCCGAGCCGCACACGGTTCAGAAGGGCCAGAAGCTGGTCATCCCGCGCCAGCGCAGCCATACGGTCAAACCGGGCGAGACCGGCTTTTCCATCGGGATGCAATACGGCGTGGCCTTCGAACAGATCGCCATCGCCAATGGCCTTGCACCGCCCTACACGGTCAAGGTCGGGCAGACGCTGATCATTCCCGCTGTTCTGAAAACCCCGCCCCCGCCGGTGAAACAGCGCTCGGAACCCTATTTCCGCTGGCCCCACGATGGCAAGGTGCTGGCCCGGTTTACCGGGCTGAACGACCAGGGGGGGCATGACGGGATCGACATTGCAGCCAAGCCCGGAGACATGATCCGCACCGCCGCCAGCGGCACGGTAGTCCGCGTCGCGGAAGGCCACCAGCGGTTCGGGCGAATGGTGGTGATCGACCATGGCGGCGGATGGCTGTCCGCCTATGGCCCGCTGGCACGGGCGACAGTCAGGCGCGGCGAGTTCGTCAAGACAGGCGAGCGGATCGGCATTGCCGGGGCGGCCGGACCGGTGAAAAAGCCCGATCTGCACTTCCGCATCCTGAAGGACGACAAGGAGGTCGACCCCGCCCCCCGGTTGCCGGAGCGCAAAGGATCTTGAGGAGGTTTACAGACCGGCTTGCCCTGCCCACAGGCAGGCGAAAGCTCCCTGCCTCTGAGCGCAAGCCTCTTCGCCGTGCTGTCGGCGTGCCGGTGTGGGGCGATGTCGCCATCCGCATGGGGCTGGCGTTCTTCCTGATCGCCATGGTGGTTCTGATTCACTGGTGGGACCGGGCCGGGCTGATCGACCACTATGATGGCCATGTCAGTTTTCTCGACGTGGTTTATTTCACCATGATCTCGGTCACCACCACGGGCTTTGGTGATATTGCCCCGATCAGCGACCGCTCACGCCTGATCGAGGCGATTATCGTGACCCCGGTGCGGATTGCAGTGCTCTTCATTTTCATTGGCACCGCCTACACCTTTGTCATCAAACGCAGCTGGGAGACTTGGCGCATGGCGCGGATACAGAAGCAGCTTTCCGGCCACATCGTCGTGCTTGGCTACGGCATTTCCGGTTCGGAAGCGGTTGCCGAACTGATCGAGCGCGGCATCGATCCGCGCCAGATCGTGGTGGTCGACCCCGGCGAGGACCGTATTGTCCGGGCCGAAAAGATGGGCTGTAACGTGCTGGTCGCCGACGCCACGCGCGACGATACGCTGGAGGCCGTCCGCATCCGCGAGGCGCAGACGGTGCTGGTCTCGGCCGGTCGTGACGACACTTCGATCCTGATCGTCCTGACCGTTCGCCACCTGGCCCCGGACGTTCCCATCAGCATGGTGGTGCGTGCAGCAGACAACGAACTGCTGGCCCGCCAGGCCGGCGCCACCAACGTCATCAACCCGGTGCGCTTTACCGGCCTGCTGCTGGCCGGAAGCGCCAAGGGCGCGCACATTTCCGATTACCTCGCCGATCTCGCCTCGGTCAGCGGCCGGGTGCAGCTGGTCGAGCGCGTCGTGACCGCCGAGGAAGCTGGCTGTCCGCTGACCTCGCTGCGGTCGGGCGGGCGCGGGTTGAGGGTCTACCGCGACGGGAAAGTCCTGGGGTTCTGGGAAGACGAATGCCAGACGCTGCAAGAAGGCGACGTGCTGGTCGAGATCGTGCCCACGGTCGATGGCTCGACCAACGGCGACGGTTCGGAATTCGCGTAACACCGGCCTACTGGCGCGGCGGCCCGCAGCCGTGTAAGGGCGCACCCCATCATGAACGCTCCAACCACCCTCCCCGACCAGAAGAAAGTCGGCATGGTCTCGCTCGGCTGCCCCAAGGCACTGGTCGATTCCGAGCGCATCCTCACCCGCCTGCGGGCCGATGGCTATGCCATGAGCCCCGACTATGCGGGAGCGGACGTGGTGCTGGTCAACACCTGCGGCTTTCTGGATTCCGCCAAGGAAGAAAGCCTCGCCGCCATCGGGGAAGCCATTGCCGAGAACGGCCGGGTGATCGTGACCGGGTGCATGGGCGAAGAGGCGGAGGTGATCCGTGCCAGGTATCCGCAGGTCCTGGCCGTCACTGGCGCACATCAATACGAACAGGTGGTCGAGGCCGTTCACCAGGCCGCGCCGCCATCACAGGGTCCGTTTATCGACCTGATCCCCCAACCGGACATCAAGCTCACGCCGCGCCACTACAGCTATCTGAAAATTTCCGAAGGCTGCAACCATACCTGTGCCTTCTGCATCATCCCGCAGCTGCGCGGCAAGCTCGCCAGCCGCCGGGTGGACGCGGTGCTGCGCGAGGCGGAAAAGCTGGTTGCAGCGGGGACAAAGGAACTGCTGGTCATCAGCCAGGATACCAGCGCCTACGGGGTTGATATCCGGCACGAGGAACGGTTGTGGAAGGACCACCCGGTCCGCGCCCACATGACCGATCTGGCGCGCGAACTTGGCCAGCTGCGCACCCCGCAGGGCGAGACGCCCTGGGTGCGGCTCCACTATGTATATCCCTACCCGCACGTCGACGCGGTGATTCCGCTGATGGCGGAGGGCCTGCTGACCCCCTATCTCGATATCCCGTTCCAGCACGCCAGCCCTTCGGTCCTGCGCGCGATGAAGCGCCCGGCGAACGAAGCGAAAGTGCTTGAACGGCTGAAATCGTGGCGGGAAATCTGCCCCGAGATCGCGGTGCGCAGCAGCTTCGTCGTCGGCTTCCCGGGCGAAACCGAGGACGATTTCCAGTATCTCCTGCGCTGGCTGGAGGAAGCCCAGCTGGACCGGGTCGGCGCGTTCCGGTTTGAACCGGTGGAAGGCGCGGCGGCCAACCTGCTGCCCGATCCCGTGCCCGAAGCGGTCAAGGAAGAACGCTACGCCCGGATCATGGAAGTGACCGAGCGGATCAGCGCCGCCAAGCTCGCGGCGAAAGTGGGCCGTACGCTCCCCGTCATCATCGACGAGGTGGGCGAGCCGGACGAGGACGGCGA
>NCJP01000176.1 GCA_002278985.1 Erythrobacter sp. 34-65-8 | reverse complement strand
AGGACGAGCGGCGCAACCACCCTGGAAGTGGCGCTGAACAACGCGGACGCGGGCCGCGGCGGGGCGGACGGGCCGACCCGGATCGTTGGCGGAGACGGCACACTGCGCCAGTTGCGCCAGGAGCGCGTGACGTCGGATTACGATTCCCCCAAGCTGTCGGCCAAGCTGACCTGGGACCCGGATGGTGCGCAGGCGCTCAACCTGACCGGGCAATACCAGCGGGTTTACGACCGGTTCCGGGAGGACAGCTTCCGCACGGGGCCAGGGCAGGCAGACGAATTGCGCACCGTGCGCCAGAACGAGGACCGCTGGAACTATGAGGTCGGCGGCGATTATGCCTTCCCGCTGGCGGGCGGCACGTTCAAGGCCATCGGCCTGCTGCGCCGAAGCCACGAGCCGTACACTGTCGACGTTATCAGCCAGTCCGGCACCGCCACCGGCACCGGCACGCCTGCGACCGGCGAGCGATTCACCCAGACAGGGGATCTCGACGAGAAGGTCGCCCGGGGCGAATTCGGCTGGTCCATGCTCGGCGGGGAGTGGCAGGTGGCTGGCGAAGCGGCGTTCAATGCGCTCGACAATGTCGCCGCGCTGTTCACGCTCGATCCGGCAGGCGAGTTCGTCGAGGTGCCCTTCCCGTTCGGCACCGGAGGCATCAGCGAGGACCGGTATGAAGGGTCATTAAGCCACAGCCGCAGCCTTGCTTCCAACTTGTCGGTACAGCTGAACCTTGCCGCAGAACATTCGACCATCGTGCAGGACGGCGCGAACGGGCTGGAGCGCAGCTTCCTGAGGCCCAAGGGCAAGCTCAGCCTTGCGTGGAAGGCAGCAAGCGATCTTGATTTTGCGCTCAGCGTGGACCGGCGCGTCCTGCAACTGTCGTTCTACGATTTCCTGGCCCGCGCCTTCATTGACGACGGAAACCAGAATGCGGGCAACAACGATCTGCGTCCGCAGCAGGACTGGAGCTTCGAAGGCGAGGTCAACAAGGCGCTCGGCCCCTGGGGCAAGACACAGCTCAGATTCATCTATCGCGACGTGTCCGATTATGTCGATATCATCCCGGTCGGCGGGGGCGGCGAGTCGGTCGGGAACGTGGCCAAGGCGAGCGCGGCTGCGGTCATTTCCACCAGCACCCTGACGTTCGACCCGATCGGCCTGAAGGGCGTGCGGCTCGACGGGACGTTTGTCCTCCAGCGCTCGCGGCTGGTCGATCCGTTTACTGGCGTGGCGCGGCAGTGGAGCGGGTTCACCAACAGGCAGGCCAACCTCAACCTGCGGCATGACATCCCCGCCAGCCAGTGGGCATGGGGCATGGGGGCCAGTCACAACCACAACCTGCCCCGCTATCGCAGCAACCAGACCGACCGCAACTGGGAGGGCCCGTGGTTCGTGTCCGCCTTCATCGAGCACAAGGATGTGCTGGGCCTGACCGTGCGGGCCCGGGTCGGCAACATCCTAGGTGCCCGCCAGTATCGCGAGCGAATCGTCTATTCCGGCCTGCGCGGTGAAAGCCCGGTCGATTTTGCCGAACTGCGCGATCGGCGGGTCGGGCCGATCTTCACGCTGACCGTGCGGGGCAACTTCTAGGGATCGATCCGCTTCCCCCGCCAGTCAAACACGCCGCCGCTGTCAGCGGCCGAAAGCGCCCGGCACACTTTGAGCAGGTGCGCGGCGCTGGCGGCAGTGCTGGTCAGCTGCCCCTCGGGCAAGCCGCGCTGGAACGGGGCGCTGAGACCGGTATCGACCGTGCCGGGATGCAGGCCCGCCACCACCGCCAGGGGATGGGTCCGGCCAAGCTCAATCGCGAAATTGCGCAGCAGCATGTTCAGCGCGGCCTTGCTCGCCCGATAGGAATGCCACCCGCCGATGCGGTTGTCGCCAATCGAGCCGACCCGGGCAGACAGGGCCGCAAACAGTGCCCGCCGGTCACGGGGAAAGAGCGGCAGCATATGCTTGGCCACCAGTGCAGGGCCCATCGTGTTGAGGCGAAACACCTGATCCATTGCCGCTCCGTCAATCGCCTTGTAGCTGCGTTCGGGCCCGGTCCCGTCGGGCAGGGTCAGCACCCCGGTGGCAACGATGACCAGATCGGGCGGCGCGTCGTGCATGGCGGCGGCCGCTGCGGCAAGAGCGCCTTCGTCCTCAAGGTCGAACGCGAACTGTCGGGCACCGGCCAGTCCGGCCACGGCTCCGCTGCGCGATCCGGCCCAGACCTCGCAGCCCTCTGCCATAAGCTGGGCGCACAAGGCCCCGCCTATGCCGCCGCCGGCACCGAACACGGCGGCCACACCGGGCCACGGCGAACTATCGCTTTTCTCCTGCATCACTCACCTTGCCCTCTCGAAACCAGACGCTAGATAGGTGGCGCAAAGCAACAGGAATACGGCGATGGCAACCTTCACCCTCCCCAAGAACTCGACAATCCGCAAGGAAGGCAAAGTCCACAAGGCGGACGGGGCCAAGCGGGTCAAGAACTTCAAGGTCTATCGCTACGATCCCGACAGCGGCCAGAACCCGCGCTATGACACGTTCGAGATCGATCTCGACGCCTGCGGGCCGATGGTGCTGGACGCGATCATCAAGATCAAGAACGACATCGATCCGACACTGACCTTCCGCCGCTCCTGCCGCGAAGGCATCTGCGGTTCGTGCTCGATGAACATCAACGGCAAGAATGGCCTCGCCTGCACCACGGCGATCGAGGATCTGTCGGGCGATATCCGCATCACCCCGCTGCCGCACATGGAAGTGATCAAGGACCTGGTCCCCGATTTCACCCACTTCTATGCCCAGTACGCCTCCATCCGCCCCTGGCTGCAGACTGTCACCACCACCCCCAGCGGCAAGGAGCGGCTCCAGTCGCCCGAACAGCGCGAGAAGCTGGACGGGCTGTATGAGTGCATCCTGTGCGCCTGCTGCTCGACCGCCTGCCCCAGCTACTGGTGGAACAGCGACAAGTTCCTGGGCCCGGCCATCCTGCTCCAGGCCTATCGCTGGCTGGCTGACAGCCGCGACGAGATGACCGGCGAACGGCTCGACCAGCTGGAAGATCCGTTCCGGCTCTACCGCTGCCATACGATCATGAACTGCGCCAACGTCTGCCCCAAGGGCCTGAACCCGGCCAAGGCGATCGCCGAAACCAAGAAGATGATCGCAGAACGCGCGATCTGAGCGTGGACGAGCAGTTTTTCGAGTATCGCGAGCATCCCGGCCATCCGGGATGGCACATGTGGCGCCTGCGGGACGAAACCCGCTTCAATGGTGTCGTCATGGGCGAGCTGATCACGCGGGTGGAAGGCAGCAAGTGCCGCCTGCGGATGTTTCCGGAGCGCAAGCACACCAACCTGCAGGAAATGATTCACGGGGCCGTCACTCTGGCCCTGATCGACATTTCGCTGTTTTCCGCCATGCGCACGCTGACCACCGGCGATCCCGGCCCGGCCGTGACACTGGAACTTTCGACCCAGTTCATCGGTGCAGGCAAGCCCGGCGAACCACTCGATTCGGTGGTTGAGATCGTCCGGGAGACTGGGCGCCTGCTGTTCCTGCGCGGGGACGTGGTCCAGGGCGATCACTTGGTCGCGGCTTTTTCGGGGATGGTGCGCAAAGCCAACCGCCGATGAGCGGGCTGGCCGCGCGTTACGCAGGCCTGGTCGAGGCCGGTGAACTGCGGCCCGATGCAGAGCAGGCGGCAGCGGTCGAGCATCTGACAGCACTGCAATCGGCACTGGAGCGGGAACCTGACCGGCCCGGGTTGTTCAGCCGTCTGTTCGGCGCGAAGGCAGCGCCCGAGCCGCGCGGGGTCTACATG
>NCJP01000175.1 GCA_002278985.1 Erythrobacter sp. 34-65-8 | reverse complement strand
CCGTGAACGCTGATGTGCGGAGGCTGAGTAGCCGCAGTGCCGAATTAGCGCGCTGCTACCTAGAGAGCTACCTAGCACAAAAATGCTCTCAATCGCCCGATCCGGCGAGCCTAGTATCTGATTGAAAAGTAAGGGGAAAGTGGTGGACGCACTAGGGCTCGAACCTAGGACCCGCTGATTAAGAGTCAGCTGCTCTACCAACTGAGCTATGCGTCCACACTGCCGAACGGGCAGCTCCCGAATCGGGAGAGGCGCTGCATATAGCGGAAGTTTTGCGCCTGAAAAGGGGGAGGTTGGCCACTTGGCCGGTTCAGCCCCGCATCCCCCCGCGCGCAGCTTCGCGGTTCCAGCGGTGGACCATCATCAGCGTACCGATGCAGATCATTGCGGTGAGCATGGAGGAACCGCCGTGGCTCATCCAGGGAAGCGGCATGCCCTTGGCCGGGGCGAGGCCCATGACCATCAGCAGGTTGATCGCAATGTAGAAAAAGATCGTCGCGGTTACGCCGCCGGCCAGCAGGCCGCCAAACCGGTCCTTCGAAGCGCGGGCGACCTGCAGGCCCCAGCGCAGGATCAGGGCATACATCAGCAGCACGAACAGGCCGCCAACCAGGCCCCACTCCTCGGCCATGCTGGAGAAGACGAAATCGGTATGCGGTTCCGGCAGGTAGTTGAGGTGGCTTTGCGAGCCTTCGTTGAAACCCTTGCCGAACAACCCGCCGGAGCCGATTGCGATCTTGGACTGGCTGATGTGGTATCCGGCCCCCAACGGGTCATTTTCGGGGTCGAGGAATGTGGTGACGCGCTTCTGCTGGTATTCGTGCAGGCCGAAAAAGAACACCACCGGGGCCAGCACGACGGCGGCCGCGCCCGCACTCATGAACCACCAGAGCGGCAACCCGGCCAGGAACATGACGATGAAGGCGCTGAACACGATCGCGACCGAGGTGCCAAGGTCAGGCTGCATCAGCACCAGGGCAACCGGGAGAAGGATGAACCCGAACGCGGGCATCAGTGCCTTGAAAGTGGGGATCAGGCCAATCGGGAGGCGTGCGTAGTAGGTCGCAAGCACCAGGCAGATGGTCGGCTTCATCAGCTCTGACGGCTGCAACCGCATGAAGCCCAGCTCGAGCCAGCGCTGGCTGCCGCCCTTGACGGCGCCTACGACCTCCACCCCCAGCAACATCAGCAACACCCCGGCGAAGGCCGGGTATGCCAGCAGCATGATCAGCTCGCGGCTGAGGCGGGAAATGACCAGGGCAATGACCAGGAACACGGCGAAACGGACAAGATGGGGCAGGGCATAGGGTTGCATCGCGCCGCCGCCAGCCGAATAGAGCACCATCGCGCCAAACCCTGCCAGGAGCAGCATCGGCACCAGCATCTGCCAGGGCTGGCGCGCCAGCGGGGCGGGGATGATCGAGATCATTCTTCAGGGCCCACAGGTGCGCTGTCGACATTCTCGGAGCGGTTGATGGCGGCGTCGGTCGCGGAGGTAGCCGGCTGGGCCGCAGCCGCCCGGGCTTCTGCATCGACCTGGTTGAAGATGTCGGCCTCGCGGCGGGGCGGAGTGCGGGTAATCTCGCCGGCCTGCGCGGCGTAGGCGGCGTACTTCGCTGCGAGGCGCTGCTGCGCGGTGCCGCCCCATTGTTTTTCCAGCGCGCTCAAAGCCTCCATGCCCTTGGCCGGGTCGAACATGAAGGTCATCACGTCACGCGCGATCGGATAGGCCGCGCCCGAGCCGCCTCCATGCTCGATCACGACTGCGCCAGCATAGCGCGGCTTGTCGAACGGCGCGAAGAAGATGAACAGGCCATGGTCGCGGTATTTCCACGGGCCCGACTTGCCGTCCGAAATATTGAGGGAAACCACCTGTGCGGTGCCGGTCTTGCCGGCCATCAGAATATCGGGGATGGGCAGGCGCCCGCGCCCGGCGGTACCGGGCCCGTTGACAACATCGCTCATGGCCTGGCGGACATAGGCCACGTGATCAGGCGGAAAATCGACATCGACGAACGGCCTGGCCTTGCCCTTGATCAGGTTGGGCTCGATGTGGCGGCCCGTCGCCAGCCGGGCAGACATGACCGCCAGCTGCAACGGGTTGGAAAGCATGTAGCCCTGGCCGATGGTCGCGTTGACCGTGTCGAACGCGGCCCAGGGCTGGCCGAACTTCTTCATCTTCCATGCCGGATCGGGCACGGTCCCGTAGAACTGGCTCAGCACGGGCAGGTCGAATTCCTCGCCCATGCCGCAGACCCGGGCCATATCGGCAATCGGCTGCATCCCGATCCGCTGGGCCATGTGATAGTAGTAGACGTCGCAGCTCTGATAGACGCCCATCGCCATGTCGACATGGCCGTGGCCGCGCCGGTTCCAGCAGCGGAAAACCCGGTTGCCGACCCGCAGGCCGCCGCCGCAGAACACCGTCTCGTCAGGCCTTACCCCTGCCTGAAGCAGTGCCATCGACACCATCGGTTTGACGGTGGACGCGGGTGGATAGAGCCCCTTCAGCACCTTGTTGCGCAAGGGCACCCGGTCATCGTCACGCAGCATGGCATATTCGACCCGGCCGATCCCGTCGGAAAAGCTGTTCGGGTCGAAGCTGGGCATGGATGACATGCACAGAATGTCGCCCGTGTTGCAGTCCATCACCACCACCGAGCCGGATTCGAGACCGATCCGCCGCGCGGCATAATCCTGCAACGGCCCATCAATGGTCAGCTGGACCGGTTTGCCCTGGATATCTTCGCGCGAATCGAGGTCACGCACGATCCTGCCCGAAGCGGTGACCTCCACCCGGCGTGCACCCGGCGTGCCGCGCAGGACCCTTTCGAACTGCTTTTCCACCCCGTCCTTGCCCAGCTTGAATCCGGGGGTGAGCATCAGGGGAATGGGATCGGCCTCGTATTCCTCGGCCGATGCCGGCCCGACGTAACCGATCAGGTGGCCCACTGCCGGGCCGGTCGGGTAGAAGCGCGAGTAGCCTTGCTGGGGCAAGACGCCCGGCAGCTCAGGGAGGCGCACGCTGAGGGCGGCGAACTGCTCGTAACTGAGCCCGGCGGCAACTTCGATCGGTTGGAATCCGCGCGCCTTGTCGATCTTGTCCCGCAAGTCCGACAGGGTGACGGGTTCCAGCGCCAGCACTTCTCCCAGGACATTGAGCGTGCGGTCGAGGTCACCCAGCCGTTCGGGGATCAGATCGACCCGGAAGTCAGCCCGGTTGGACGCGAGCGGGGCACCATTGCGGTCCAGAATCCAGCCGCGCCGGGGCGGTACCAGCGTCAGGTTGACCCGGTTGCTTTCGGCCTCGAGCGTGTACCGCTCGTTCTCCGCGATGGCGAGATAGGCCATGCGCGCGGCCAGCAGGACGCCGATGCCGCCTCCGACCGCACCGACAATCATGCTGCGGCGATCGAAAGAATTCTTGAGAATAGCAGTGCTGACGATCGTGCGAGACTTGGGGCGCGCCATCAATCAACCACCTTGAAGCGGGTCAGGCGAAGCCGGTCGAGGAATGCCACCATGCGGGCGATAATGGGATAGAGCAGCATCGAGAACAAGGCTTGCGGCCCCAGCGCCACCAGCCCCGGCAAACCGATCCGTGCGCCCGAAAAAAGCGCCGCCAGCAGGATATAGCTGACCAGCATGGCGCAGGCGAGCAGCCAGTCGAGGGTGAATTCACGCCAGGGCAGGCGATATTCGATCAGCTCGATTGCCAGCAGCGCCAGGGACCAGAGGAGGATGGCGCTACCGAAGGGCTGTCCGCTCAGCAGGTCGTCAAACATCCCCAGCGGAACCCCGGCCCAGACCGGCAGCAGACCG
>NCJP01000016.1 GCA_002278985.1 Erythrobacter sp. 34-65-8 | reverse complement strand
TTTCTGGCCTACCGCCTCGCGGCTGCTTGAGGCCAATGCTCTTTCTGGCCTACCGCCTCGCGGCGGCCTGAGGGCCAACTTGACTTGCCTTTTGCATCCGGTGGGCCCGGCAGGACTCGAACCCGCGACCTAGCCGTTATGAGCGGCCAGCTCTAACCAACTGAGCTACAGGCCCTCCCGATGCCGAGAGGCCTGTGGCCCCTAGCCGCTGTCCCTGCGGAGGGCAAGCAGGCTGGAGGCATAGCCACGATTTCGGCACTTGCCTCGGTGCCCGGTGCGCAGCAGGACCGCTTTATCGTGCGACGGCCTGCATGATTTCCGTAACCGTCGTGGGTGCTATCCCTCGCTGGCGCAGGTAGGCATAGACCCCGCGCAACCAGTCATAGAGCCGGTCAAGGTCGGCTTCCGTGTGAACGTAAGGCGTGAAGCCTGGCACCAGCGAAGGACTGTGAAAAGACAGCACGATCACCGGAAGCCCGTCGTCAATCGCGATATCGATCCCACGGATCGCCTCATCCAGCCGCACGCCTTCAGGCGTCAGAGCGATTTTTTCCAGCAGGCCCAGGCGCGAAAGCACGCCGCGCAGCAGCGGCAGGTTTTTCGCCAGCCGGTGGAGCATCGGGCCCTGCCGCCTCAGAATGCCCCAGAACACGGTGGTAACGGGCAGTTCGAGCAGCACTTTGTCCTTGCCCAGCCAGTAGGGCTCCAGCGGGTGACTGCTGTAATCCGGACCCTGCTGAGCACTGTAATCGAAATTGCTGCGGACGGAGGTGTCGATCGCGATACCCGCCTCCATCAGGATTTCGGCGGTGCGTGGGCCGGTGCCGTAACGGCCTGCGCGGTAGATCAGCGGATTGACGCCGAAGGCGCGGGCAATTTCGTCGCGCAGGCGCAGCAGCTTCGCACGTTCGAGCTCGTAAGGAAGGTTGCCCGCAAACGAGTTGCGGGTGTTGACGTCTTCCTGGTGCGGGGGGTTGACCCAGGGGTGCAACTGTACTCCGATCTCTGCCTTGCCAGCGGCAGCGGCAGGCGCAAGGATATCGATTGCCTCGCGCGACGTCGCAATCGGCCAGTCCACCAGATAGACCGGCACGACCTCGAGGTTCTCGCAGAACTCCTGGAACTTCGCCAGGCGGGTCACATGGTCAAGACCATAGCCGCTCTTGGAGAACTCGCCTCCCCAGTTGAATTCTTCTTCGGTATCGATTGTCAGCAAGGCCCGCTGGCCGAACCCGTCAGCAAATCGTGCCCGCGTTCCACGGGCGGGCGGTTCGCGCAGCGATGGTCCCACCTGGCTGGTTCCCGTATTTGGCCGCACACGTCCGCGGCTGTTATCCGGTCCCGGCTTCCCCTCCGGCACCGGGAAGAGCGCTAGGAACCGGCACGATGCCGGTCAAGAGTGGAAGTACCAGCAGCAAGCTGTCGTCAACCCGGGCAAGCGAACCGCCGACGGCCCGCACCTCGGCGCGGACCAGCCGCAGCGCAAAGCCTGCACCGAACGCACCGGCGGAGAGCGCCCCGCTTGCCGGCCGCGCAGTCGCCGCAAAAACGTCGTCTTCGCCAGCAAGGGCGGCAGGCAGATCGCAGCTGAGCAGGACTTCGCGCGAGGTGCGGCTGAGTGACAAAACCAGACGCTCGCCGGCAGCCAGCGATCCTGCCAGGGTTGCCAGAAGGCGCCAGGCAAGTGCTTCGCCGTCAGCCGGGGCGAGGGCCACCGGGCAGGGCCCGGTCGCCATCGTGGCATGTATATCGGCCATGCGCGGCTCGATGACAGGCCGCAACAACGCGAGTTGGCGCTCGATCACGGCGCCCAGATCGCAGGCGCCGGGTTCGATCTCGAACGATCCGGTCTCCAGCCGGGCCAGCCGGTCCATCTCGTCGAACCCGGCCATGATCCGCGCGGCATCGCCTGCGATGGTGGCCGCCAGCGCGCGGTATTCGTGCGGCACAGCGCTGAACAATTGCTGCTGGATTATTTCGGCATATCCCTGGATCGCGTTTACCGGGGTGCGCAATTCATGCAGCAGCTGGCGCATCCGATCGCCTTCGGAGGGTTCTGCGGCCGCATCATTCGCAGCCGGTTCCGGCGGCCGGCAGAATCGCCCGACAAAGCCGGCGAACGCGCCTGTTTCGCGGGCAAAGCGCGGGGCTGCATCGATGATCCAGTCGCCCGCAATCGCGGGGGCCCCCGCCACTGTGGCCGGGGCGCTACGCAAGGGCTGCCGCAGAGCGAGAGGGGCTACCCGACCGACAATGCAATCGGCAAGGTGCATACCGACAACTGCCGGGGCAATGGCGGGATCGGCCCAGTCAAGCTGGCCTGCGACGTCGGTGCTGAAGGCAAAGCTGGCAACCCGTGGGCGATCATTCTCGCCCGTCCGATCACCGAGGGGGAGGCGCGGGGCTTCGACACCCGATGAAGGCGCAAAGCGGGCCTGGCGGAACGCCTCGATGCGCTTGACCAGCGCGCCGATTTCGCTGTCCTCTGCTTCGGCTTCGGCCAACGCTGTCTCTTCGGGATCCGCATCGGTGGGAGGGGGCGGGGCAGTTCCGGCATCCGGCTGGGCCGCCGCCAGTTCAGCCGCTACCGGTTGAGGCAGGCCCCGGTCATGAATGCCCAGCCGGTCAAGCAACCTTACCGTTCCCTCGGGCAAATCCCGGCGAAAGCGCAGAAATCCGCGTGCGCGGATCGGCAAGCGCGGGATCAGGGCCTCCCAGTCGTCTTGCGACAGGTGTGCTCTCGCCAGTGCAGCAGCGGCCACGTCCGGCTCGTCCTCGGCCAAATGGGCGGCCAGTTCGGCGTTGCGGATGCGCACCGAAGGATCGCGTAGCAGGGCCGCCCGTTCGCTGGCAGGGATAGCTTCCCCGAGCGCGCCGAGCCGCAGCCACGCCGATGCAAGCAGGCTCCGGTCCCGCGAATCGCGCGGCTGATCGAGCAGGTCGAGCAATTGCCGAAACTGCGTACGCGCCGCGCGCGCACCGGCGGCGCGGTGGCGCAGCACAGTGGCAAGGCGGTCATCGAAACGCATGGGTTCTCCGGCGGGCGAGGTGAATACGCTCGAACCTCCGCGAGGTGCCTGCCCGCTTGGATACTAGCAAGGGGCGGGCCGGGCGTATGCACAGCCATGGCAGGCGTTGCAAAGCGGGACAATTGCTGCCAGAAACAACAATATTATCGCCACCCGACCTGGAGCGTGGCATTCGTTGCGGGTGGTGGAGCGAATATGCCTTCTCCGCGTAAGTTTACAGGGGTGAGTGCATGTCCAATCTTGATTTCATCGACCGGCGGCTGTTGGCCGAATTGCAGGATGAGGGCCGGATTACCAATGTCGAACTCGCCCAGCGGGTGGGGCTGACGGCACCACCGTGCCTGCGGCGGGTCCGCTCGCTCGAGGAAGATGGGGTGATCAAGGGGTATCACGCCGAACTCGATGCAACCAAGCTCGGCTTTGCCATTACCGTTTTCGCCATGGTCAGCCTGAAGAGCCAGGCTGAGGATGCGCTGCGCGAATTCGAGGCGGCAATGAAGATGCTGCCTGAAGTGCGCGAAGTGCACATGCTCAACGGCGAAATCGATTTCATCCTCAAGATCGTCAGCCGTGACCTGCAGAGCTTTCAGGAGTTCCTCACCAGCAAGCTCACGCCGGCCCCCAACGTGGCTAGCGTGAAGACCAGCCTTACGATCCGAACGAGTAAGCACGAGCCGGGGGTTCCGCTGGAATGAGAGGGGCCTGCACCGTCTTGGTCGCCGCGCTCGCCATCGCTTTGGCGGGATGCTCAGCGGAAAGTGCTGGCGCCATTTCCTTCGGCGCGATGTCGCATGACGATCATCTGCGCTGTGCCGCCCAGATCAGCAGTTACGATCGGCTGATGGCAAGCGGTGAGGCCGAGCGCGATCCGCAAATCGTCTCGAAGTCGCTCGTAGCCTTGATGACGCACCTGAATGCCTACGCGATACCGCAAGGAATCGGTGAGCCGGAGGCGTTCGCGGCGCTTAATCAACTGAGAGACGAGCTCTTGGGGTCAGTGCAGCCGGGCGAACTTCGGGCAGCAGTTGTCGCCTGTATCGAATCTGCCGAAAAGTCCGGCGTCTAGCCCGCCCGCTCCCGCAGCCAGTCCTCCAGCCATTTGATGCTGTAGTCCCCGCTCAGTACGTCGGGCTGTCGCAGCAGTTCCTGGTGGAGCGGGATCGAGGTCTTGACCCCTTCGACCACCATTTCCTCCAGCGCGCGGCGCAGGCGCATGATGCACCCTTCGCGGCTGCGGCCGTAGACAATCAGCTTGGCGATCATGCTGTCGTAATAAGGCGGCACCGAGTAACCGGCGTAGAGCCCGGAATCGACCCGCACATGCATCCCGCCGGCCGCGTGATAGGCAGTGATCTTGCCGGGGCTGGGGGCGAAGGTCCACGGATCTTCGGCATTGATGCGGCACTCGATTGCGTGGCCCTTGAACTCGATCTGGTCCTGCGTGACCGACAGCGGCTTGCCGTCGGCAATGCGGATCTGCTCGCGCACCAGATCGACCCCGGTGATCGCTTCGGTTACCGGATGCTCCACCTGCAGACGCGTGTTCATCTCGATGAAGTAGAACTCGCCGTTTTCCCACAGGAATTCGATCGTCCCGGCACCGCGATAGCTCATCTTGCGCATGGCGTCGGCGCAGACCTCCCCCATCCGGTCCCGGTCTTCCGAGGTCAGAACCGGGGAGGGGGCTTCTTCCAGCACCTTCTGGTGGCGGCGCTGGAGCGAACAGTCACGCTCGCCGAGGTGGATGGCATTGCCGTTGCCGTCGCCGAATACCTGGAATTCGATGTGGCGCGGGTTGCCGAGGTACTTCTCGATATAGACGGTGGCGTCGCCGAATGCGGCCTTGGCCTCGCTTCCGGCCTGCTGCATCAGGGTTTCGAGCGTGTCTTCGCTCTCGCAGACCTTCATCCCGCGCCCGCCGCCGCCGCTGGCGGCCTTGATGATGACGGGATAGCCGATCTCGGCCGCGATCTGGCGTGCTTCGCCGATTTCGGACACGGCACCGGCAGAGCCTGGCACCAGCGGCAGGCCAAGGTCGCCGGCGGTTTTCTTGGCCATGACCTTGTCGCCCATGGTCCGGATGTGTTCGGGCTTGGGGCCGATCCATTTGAGATCGTGCGCTTCGACAATCTCGGCGAACTTGGCGTTCTCGGACAGGAAGCCGTAGCCCGGATGAATGGCGTCGGCGTGGGCGATTTCTGCGGCCGAGATGATCGCAGCGACGTTCAGATAGCTGTCGGTCGCCGACGGCGGGCCAATGCATACCGCGTGGTCCGCCAGCCGCACGTGCATTGCATCGGCATCGGCAGTGGAGTGAACCGCGACCGTTTCGATCCCCATTTCGTGCGCTGCGCGGTGGATGCGCAGGGCGATCTCGCCGCGGTTGGCGATCAGGATGCGCGAAATGCCCATGGGTTTACGCGATCACGACCAGCGGCTGGTCATACTCGACCGGCTGGGCATTCTCGACCAGGATCGCTTCGACCGTGCCTGCACGGTCGGCGATGATCGGGTTCATCACCTTCATCGCTTCGACGATGACCAGCGTGTCGCCCGCATTGACCGTCTGGCCAACGCTGACGAAGTTCGCGGCACCCGGCTCGGCGGCAAGATAGACCGTGCCGACCATCGGCGATTTCACCGCATTGGCGTTGTTTGCCGGGGCGGGCGCAGCAGGCGCAGGTGCTGCCGGCGCATGCGAAGGGGCCGCTGCCGCCGGGGCAGCATACATCGCCGGGGCGGCAACGCTGCCACCGCGCGAGACGCGGACTTTGCGTGTCCCGTCTTCCACCTCGATTTCCGTAAGGCCTGTTTCGGCCAGCAGTTCCGCCAGCTCGCGCACGAGTGCGGTATCGACATTCATGCCGGACTTTTGCCCGGACGCGCCCTTGGTATCGGCCATGAGAGCCCCTTGTTAATATGTCGCGCCGCCTATGCGCGGCTGGGGCGTGGCTGGCAAGGGGGCGGAGCGGGAAAGTTACCTCAAGCGCGATCAGGTAGCTTTGCGGGCCGTGGCCCTCCACTGTTTTCGCTGCAGCAAGGCCAACAAAGGAATGGTGCCGGAACGCTTCGCGCGCCTTGGGGTCGGACAGGTGCACCTCGATCACCGGCACCGTGATCGATTTGATCGCATCGTGCAGGGCAACGGAAGTATGGGTATATCCGCCAGCGTTGAGCAAGACCGCTCGCGCGCCTTCAGCCTGGGCTTCGTGTAACCAGTCGATCAGGTGCCCCTCGTGGTTGGACTGGCGCATGTCGATGTCAAAGCCCAGATCACGCGCGCGGTCTTCCAGCATTCCCGCAATATCGTCGAGCGTGGCGGTGCCGTAGATCTCCGGCTCGCGCAGGCCGAGCAGGTTGAGGTTGGGGCCGTTGAGGACATAGATCGTGCTGGTCATGGGCGCCGGTTAGCCTTTGCCCGGCAACTTAGAAAGCCTTTCGGGCACGGCGTTCGGGTCCGGGCCCGGTCAGAAGGCGAACTCCAGGCCGATGACCGGGGCGTGGCCCACATCGTCTGGCCCGCGATCCACAAAGTCCTGCTGGCGCAGATACGCCGCACTGATCGACAGGCGATCGTTGAAATCATAGCCAATCCCGACCTGGGTGCGAAGCCCGGTCAGGCCCTGGTCCCCTCCGCGGTTGTTGCTGCGCAAGGTCAGGAACAGCTCGGCATCGCTTTTCAGGCTCCAGCGTCCATCGGTGTCCAGTGGCACGGACAAACCCAGGCGAGGGCGAAGGCGCAGTCCCATCCGGTCGGCGCTGTCGACGAAACGCTGCTCCAGTCGCAACCGCGTGCGCACAATGCTGTGGCGGGTGGTGATCTGCTGGATCAGGCGCGTTTCGTTCGCGCTGCCATCATTGATCCGCCGTTCGAACGCGCCGCTCACGGTAACCGTATCGCTGGCCTGCTGGTTCAGCCACAGGCGGGCAAAGTAGGTGTCAGCGCGGCCGTCATCAGCATCGCGGAAACGCTGGGCAGTTTCGATTTCGATGCCGGTATTTTCATCGAGGCCGGTGCTGACCGAGGGATTGAACCAGAATTCGAACGCTTCGTCACTGGCGACGGCGGATGACGGTGAAGTCATCAAGGCAAAGCCGGTGAGTGCGATAAGGGGCCTGAGCACGGCAACACTCCATTGATGGACACGATGAAGCTGGTGAGAATCGAAATGGCCGGGAGGTCGGCTTGCCCCCCGGCCATGCTCGTGAGAGATCAGAAGCGGTAGCTGAGACCGCCACTGAGGACCCATGGGTCAAGGTCGTGCTCGGTCTGGAGTGCGACCGTGTTCCCGGCGCGGAAGGTGGCGGTGGTGCCGATGAAATAACGCTTGGCATCGAGCGAGAGGCCGAGGCCACGATCGTTAAGCGCAATATCCATTCCGGCCTGCAACACGAAGCCGAGCTCGTCCGACAGGTCGACATCGGTGGCGCCCAGCGTGGCGGCATCCGCGCCTACGTCTTCGCTGAAGATCAGGAAGTAGGTCGGGCCTGCGCCGATATAGGGCTTCACGCCGCCCAGATCGAAGTGGACCTTGGCGGTTACGGTGGCGGGCAGGATGATCGAGTTGTTGATCAGTTCGGCCCCGGCCAGCGCACCTGTGCCTCGCACATCATGCGGTGTGATGCAGCAAATGGTCTCAAGCGAGAAGCCGGGCGAGAGGAAGTACTCGACTGCCACCGTGGGTACCACCGAGTCCGTAGCGCGGGTCTGCGAACCGGCCGGCAGCCCGATCAGGTCGGTCTCGACATCGGTGATGGCCCCGTCGGGCAGGACTCCGGTGACGAAGCCCTTGATCTGAATGGCCCCGTCATTGCTCTGGGCAACGGCAGGGGCGGCCAACGACATGGTCGCAGCAGCCAGGGTGATGGCCAGACTACGCTTGGTGTTCATGACGCGCTTTCCTTGTTCCCCGACGGCAATGCCAGGGAGGGGTGGGGAGGGATCAGGGAAGGGGGTGCCCGGTCATGCCTGCGCCAATGGCGGGAGGCGCGCTGGCATGACCGGACGGGGGAGGCTGCCGTCAGTTGGCCTGATACGGCAGCGAGGAGTGGTGCAGCACGATCCGCAGTTTGCCGTCCGGCCCGCGGACATAGCCCCAGGTCTTGTCGACGGTGGTGCGGTTGCCCTTGGCGTCAATCACGGTGACATTGCCCATCGAGGTGGCAGAGTTACCGGCGATCAGGATGCCGGCGTTCTTGATCTCGTAGCTGCGCCAGCCCTTCAGCGCGAAGCCTGTATCACCGGCAAACTTGCTGTCGCCGCCCACGAAATAGGCCAGCGCGCCTTCCCGCTCCGTGCGGAAGGTCTGGGGCGCGGCAGCCAGGGTCGGCTTGAACAGGACCGGGCCCATGTTGTAGCCATAGGCGCTGTCGAGCACGTCGCCAGCCAGCTTCTTGGCCGCAGCGTGGCCCTTGGTGTCGTATTCGGTGGCAATCGCAACCAGGGCATCGCCCCAGGCGCGCTGGGCTGCTTCGACTTCCTGAACAGTTATGGGGGCGTAGGTGGCAGCCGTCATGGCGGCACTGTGGCCGGCGTGGTCATGTGCCATGGCCGGCGAAGCGAGTGCAGCGAGAGGTAGGGCAGCGGCGAGGCCGAGGGTCTTGATCGAAAAAGTCTTCATGTCACAGCTCCTTGTGCAAGATCAGGCGGTGTGAACAAGAATTCGGTCACCCGGGGTCGCCGGGCCACTCTCCTGTCCATCGGCAGCGAGATAGGTGAGCGGGACAGGGCGAAAATCTGCCGCCTGGCGAGCCGTCCGACATAGGCCGGATGGCCTATGCGCTTTGCGCGCCAGCAGGTAGAAAGGCGCCATGCGCGACGACCTGCAGCATCTGGAACCGCCAATCGAGACGATTGCCGAACTGCGGGAGCTCTATCGCGCAGCAGAATCGCGCGCCGCCCGGATGCGCTTCCTGTCGCAGACGGCCCAAGACCTGGCGCGGGCAGAGGCCAGCACAATCGAAGAAGCGCTCAGGCGCAGCGGTGAGCGTCTGGCCTTTTTCGTCGGCACCCGCAGAGCTGCCGTCAGTCTGGGCGGTGTCGGCGAGGGTATCGCAATCCCGGGGCCTGGTACCAGGGGCGAACCGGTTGGCCGGATATCGATTGAAGGTCTGCCCGGGCTGGAGAGCATTCCCGATCCCGAAGATCGCGACGCCGTGCGAATGCATCTTGAACTGATGGGCGCGACAATCGACCGTATCGGCCGCGAGCACGAACGCACCCGGCTGCTCGCCGCCCTGCGAGAGCGGGAGCAACGTCTTGGAGTTCTTGTTGGACGGATGTTCAGCGCGCAGGAAGACGAACGCCGCCGGGTTTCGCGCGAACTGCATGACGGCGTTGCCCAGACTGCGACTGCTCTGGTCCGCATTCTCGAAGGAGCAGAAGGACATCGGGCCGAGGCTTTGTCTGTAACCGATCGGGCAAGGCTGGCAGGCGTCGCCCGCGAACTGGTGACAGAATTGCGCGCGGTGATCGGCAATCTCAGGCCGACCCTGCTGGACGATCTCGGGCTGGAGGCGGCCCTGCGCGCGCTGGCCGACGGATTGGCGGCGGACGGCTATACCATCCGGTTCAGCGTTGAAGGCGAAGTGGCGCTGTTGCAGCCACATGTCGAAACCGCTCTGTTCCGTGTGGCGCAGGAAGCCGTCTCCAATATCCGCAAACACGCTGGCGGACCGTGCATGGTGGCGCTGGAGCTTCGCATACCCGGTGATAACGGAGCCCGCTTTCTGCGCATCCGCGACGGCGGACGGGGGCTGGCTGCGGATCGTGCGGCTGCCGATGGCACAGCAGGCGGGAACCACGTCGGGATCGAGGTCATGCGGGAAAGGATGACCGCCATTGGCGGCTCGCTCGACTGGCTGGCGGGCATCCAAGGCGGTGTGTCCGTGACCGCCCATCTCCCGGAGAATCTGTAATAATGGCGAAGGCCGCCCCGCGCATCGTGATCGTCGACGACCACCAGCTGGCCCGCGAAGGGTTGCGGGCAGTGCTCTCGGCCAGCGGGATCGAGGTCGTGGGCGCAGTTGCGACCGGTGAAGAAGCGATTGGCCTGGTGCGCGAACTGATGCCGGACGTGGTGCTGATGGACGTCCGGCTCGGCCCCGGCATCGACGGGCTGGAAGCCACCCGACAGATCGCTGCGCTGGGGCTTGAGGTGAAAGTCATCATGCTGACGCTTCACGATATGCCCGCTTATGTGCGCGAGGCGCTGGCGGCCGGAGCATCTGGCTATGTGCTGAAAGACACCGCCATCGGCGGCCTGACCACCGCGATCGAACAGGTCATGGCCGGAAATTCTGCCATTCCGCTTGATCTGGTCAATGCCGCCATGCGGGCAGCACCCTTGCCCGGACGCAATGCCGACGTGACCACCTTGCTGACCGCACGGGAAAGGGACGTCGTAGGGCTTATCGCGGATGGCCTGACCAACAAGGAGATTGCGCGGCGGCTGGGGATCAGCCCGGCCACGGTGAAGGTCCATGTCGAGCGCATCATCAGCAAGCTTGGGGTAGCCGACCGGACCCAGGCCGCCGTCATGGCCACCCGGATGCAGGCGATGGACGGCTGACCCTTGCTTCCTGCTCGCCCCGCCCGCTCGCTGACCCGGTACTGGACCGACCGCCCTCTGGCCTTCAAGGGGCTGGTCGTGGTTGCCCTGCCGCTGGCGATCCTGCTCGGTGCGCTGGGATCGCTCTATCTGGCCAGCAATGCCGAGGAACGGGCTGAAGACGATGTGCGCCGCGCCTTCGCCATCCAGCGTGACACCTATCAGGTCCATGCCCTGCTGGCAGAAGCCGCCGCCGGGGCACGGGGTTATGTGCTGACCCGCGAACAGCGGTTTCTGGAACCCTACCGCAAGGCCGAGGACCTGCTGCCTGCAACCATGGCGCGGCTCGATGGTGACATTCGCGATCCCGTGGTGCGCCGCCAGTTCGAGCAATTGCGCGCCCTGGCCGTGCGCAAGCGGGAAGGCTTGCGCCGGATCGTTGAACTGGCGGGGCCGGCAGGCAACAGTGCGCCGGAGCTGGAAGAGGCGCTGATCGCCAACAAGATCGTGCTCGACCGGATGCGGACCGAGATCGAGAACATCCAGCGTCGTGAGGCCGTGCTGCTCGACCAGCGGCGCGGGCGGGTGCAGGATGTGCGGGACCGTTTCCTGCTGCTCACGGCCATCAGTGCGCTGGTCGGATTGCTTGGAAGCTTTGCCGCAGTCTATCTGTTTTCGACCGGCATTGTCCGCCGGGTGCGGAACCTCGAAAGCAATGCGGAAAGCCTGGCCCGGGGCGAGCCGTTGACGCAGTTGCCCGAGGAAGCCGACGAACTTGGCCGACTTGCACAGCGGCTCGCGCGTGCCAGCGCCCTGCTGCGGGCGCGTGAGCAGGCCCTCCGCGAGAGCGAGGAACGGTTCCGGCTGGTGGTGGAGCAGGTGCGCGATTACGGCATCTTCGCGCTTGATCCGGATGGGGTGGTGGCGAGCTGGAATCTGGGCGCGGAACGGATCAAGGGGTGGCACGCCGAGGAAATTCTCGGCCAGCATTTCAGCAGGTTCTACCCGCCTGAAACACGCGCATTCCTACCGGCCCGGATGCTGGACCGTGCGCGCGAGGGAGGCACCGCCGAAGATGAGGGATGGAGGCTGCGCAAGGACGGTTCGCGTTTCTGGGCCAACGTGGTGATCACCGCGCTGCGGGATGATCGAGGCCGGCTCCAGGGCTTCGCCAAGGTGACCCGCGACATGACCGAACGGCGCCGCTCGGAAGTGGCGCTGCGGCTGGCGCGGGAAGAGGCAGTCTCGGCCAATCTCGCCAAGAGCGAATTCCTGTCGCGCACCAGCCATGAACTGCGCACACCGCTCAATGCCATTCTCGGTTTCGGGCAATTGCTGGAGATCGACGAGGATGACTTTCCCGAACGGCACCGCGTGGCGATTGGCCAGATAACCAAGGCGGGCCGCCACCTGCTTTCGCTGATCAATGACCTGCTCGACATTTCCAGCATCGAGGCCGGCGGGGCAGAACTGAGGATCGAGCAGATCGATCTCCACGACCTGCTGGAAGAGGTCCATGCCCTGGCAGCGCCGATTGTTGCCAATGCCGGGCTTGAATTCAATCTGGTCCGCCCTTCCACACCCACCGCCGCGCAGGCTGACCGGCGCCGGGTTATCCAGGTCATCCTCAACCTCGTGGCCAATGCGGCAAAGTACAATCGCAGCGGCACCTTTGTCCGCCTCTCGAGCGAACCGCGAAACGGCGAGATCAGGGTCGAGGTGGTGGACGATGGCCCCGGCATACAACCGGCCGATGTGCCGCGGCTCTTCACGGCGTTTGACCGCCTGGGCCATGAGGACAGGGCCAAGGTCGAGGGCACCGGGCTGGGGCTTGCCCTGTCCAAAGGCCTGGTCGAATCGATGGGCGGCAGGATCGGCTACGAGGCGCCCGGGCACGGAGCGTGCTTCTGGTTCACATTGCCAATGGCAAACGCCGCCGGTTCTGTCGCGAATTCCAGTGTTTCATCTGCATCCCCAGAGGTCAAACCATGCCCGCCCGCCTGATCGACAGCAGCGAAATCCTGTCGCGCCGAATACTCGCCATCGATGACGAGGAGGCCAACGTGCTCCTGCTGCGCAGCCTGCTGGAGCGTGAAGGATACAGCGACGTGTACGGCCTGACCGATCCGGAAAGGGCGCTGGCTGCCTATGTCGAGCTTGAGCCCGACCTCGTTCTGCTCGATCTGATGATGCCCGGGGTCGATGGTTTCCAGTTGCTCGAAGCCTTTGCCCGGCACGATCGGCCGGACGAGTTCCGCCCGGTTCTTGTCCTGACTGCCGATACCACCATTCAGGCCCGTCGGCGGGCGCTGTCACTTGGAGCCAAGGATTTTGTCGCCAAGCCGTTCGACGTCATCGAGGTCGCCTTGCGCATTTCCAACCTGCTCGAAACGCGCGTGCTTTACGAAAAACTGCGGGCCGTCTGAAGTCAGGACAACCGGGCGAAATTGGCCGCGCCCGGGGCTGCCCTTGCCGGTTTGGGCGCGTCTGCCGCTCGCGCGAACCTGCCGATCGCGCCCCGCACTTCGCCCAAGGTGGCGGGATCGAGCCGATAGAATACCAGCTTGGCCGATTTGCGTGTATGCACCAGCCCGGCGCTGCGCAGCACGGCCAGCTGCTGTGACAGGCCTGGCTGCCCGATGCCGGTCAGTTCCTCGATTTCGCCGACATTGCGTTCGGCATCCTGCAGCGCTTCCAGAATGCGGTAGCGCAGCGGATGGGCGAGCGCCTTGAGCGCTTCGATCAGGCCGTCGCGATTCATTGCGCACCCTTTTTGCCGGCGTCACCAAGAAACCAGTCGGCTTCGCCATCTGCTGCATAGACCCGGTCGAGCGTTGCTTCAGGCTGGCGCAGCAGCGGCTCGCCCGGCACCCAGTTGGCCGGGGCCAGCGCGTCCTCGGCATCGACTGCCTGCAAGGCATCGAGGATGCGCAGCATCTCCGCTGTCGAGCGGCCGACATTGGCGGGGTAGCACGTCATCGCCCGGATCGTGCCTTCCGGATCGATGAAGAACGTCGTGCGGACTGTCGCGCTGTCGGTATCGAACGCCGAAACCATCCCGTAGGCGCGGCCGATCACCAGGGTCGGGTCTTCGACTATGGGAAAGCGCACTTCCAGCCCGAACCGGTCACGGATCAGTCTCAGCCACGCGAAATGCGAGAAAAGGCTGTCGACCGAGAGGGCCATCAGTGCGCACCTGCGCTTCTCGAACGCGGCTGCGTTGCGCGCAAGCGCCACAAACTCCGTGGTGCACACCGGGGTGAAGTCGGCCGGGTGCGAGAACAGGATCAGCCACTGGCCCCGGAAATCAGACAGGCGGATCTGCCCGGTCGTGCTGCGCGCCGTAAAATCAGGGGCCTGGTCGCCAATGCGGAGGCCGGCACAAGGTGCAGGGCGGGAGGTGGGGTCAGTCATGCATTCTCCAATACCGCTTGACAGACAGAAATCAAGACATATACACACTTTACGAAATTAAATTGGAGATGCCCGATGGAACATGCTGACACAGTGCTTCAAGCGGCGGCCGGACAGGTGGCCCGCGCTCAAGCAGACCCGTCCCTCCGTCCGGAAATCAAGGCATTCTTTCACGAGGCGACCTTCACCGTCAGCTACGTCGTGCACGACGCTGCATCGAGCGAGGCGGTTATCATCGACTCGGTGCTCGATTACGATGCGCCTTCCGGCCGCACTTCGACCCATTCAGCTGATTCAATCATCGATTACGTGAAATCAAATAATCTGAAAGTCGTGCTCCTGATCGAGACCCATGCCCACGCCGACCATCTGTCGGCCGCACCTTACCTGCAGGGGATCCTCGGCGGGCAGATCGTTATTGGCCGCCACATCACCACTGTGCAGGAAGTGTTCGGCAACCTGTTCAACGCAGGCAGCGCTTTCGTGCGTGACGGATCGCAGTTCGATGCCCTGTTCGAGGACGGCCACACGTTCCGGATTGGTGCGCTGGAAGGCATAGCCCTTCATGTACCCGGCCATACCCCGGCCGACATGGCCTTCGTGATCGGTGATGCCGTCTTTGCCGGCGACACGATCTTCATGCCCGATTACGGGACAGCGAGGGCCGATTTCCCCGGGGGTGACGCTAGGCACCTGTTCCAGTCGATCCGCCGCCTGCTGTCGTTGCCGGAGGAAACCCGGCTGTTCATGTGCCACGATTACAAGGCTCCCGGACGCGATCACTTTGCGTGGGAGACCACCGTGGGTGAGCAGTGCCGCGCCAATGTCCATGTGCATGACGGCATCTCGGAAGACGAATTTGTCGCCATGCGGACCACGCGCGACAAGACGCTGGGAATGCCCACTCTCATCATGCCGAGCGTGCAGGTCAACATGCGCGCCGGCCATATGCCTGAGCCGGAGGACAACGGCGTGCGCTACCTCAAGATTCCGGTGAACGCGGTATGACTCTGGCCGGATTTCCCGATGCGGCTCCGCTGGCGGGGCTGGGCGGCGGCGTGCTGATCGGCCTGGCCGCTGCGCTGATGCTGCTTGGAGCAGGGCGGATCGCTGGTGTGTCCGGCATTGCTGCTCGCGCAACCGGCCTCAGCGACAGCGGCATGTCGAAGTCGAGCGCGTGGATGTTCCTGCTCGGCCTGCCGCTCGGTGCGCTGATTGTCGCGCTGGCGTCGGGCGGCTTGCCAGCCAGCTTCGCCGGACCGGTGCCACTGGTCATTGCCGGCGTGCTGGTCGGGATTGGCACCCGGCTCGGCAGCGGCTGCACCAGCGGCCATGGCGTTTGCGGGGTGAGCCGCCTGTCGCAACGTTCGATTGTCGCCACCGCCACATTCATGGCGGCAGGCATTGCCACGGTGGCGGCGATGAACGCTCTTGGACTGGAGATCCTGCAATGACGAAGAACATGGGCCCGCTTGACCGTGCCATGCGGCTGATCGTGGCTGCCATACTGGCCGTCTTGGCGTTGAACGGCACCCTGGCCGGCCCGCTCGCCTTGGGGGCCTGGATCGTGGTGGCGGTTTTCGTAACAACCACTTTGGTGAGCTTCTGCCCGCTCTACCGACTGATGGGGATGGACACATGCGGGAAGGCATGATTCGGCGGCTGCTGCCGCCTCTGGCATCGGGCAGCCTGTTCGGTGCCGGTCTGGCGCTGGGCGGGATGACCGATCCGGCCCGGGTGCGCGGCTTCCTCGACCTGTTCGGGGCCTGGGATCCGACGCTGGCGTTCGTGATGGGCGGGGCGGTGATCGTGATGGCCATTGCCTGGCGGATCCAGCCGCGCCTGGCCCATCCGCTGTTCGCGGAAAAGTTCGCCCTGCCTGATCGAAGCGACCTCACGTTCAAGCTTGTTGCAGGGTCTGCCCTGTTCGGAATCGGCTGGGGCATTGCCGGCCTGTGCCCCGGGCCAGGCGTTGCAGCGCTGGTGCTGGAGCCCGCAGGGGCAGCAACCTTCATTGCCGCCATGCTCGCCGGGATGGGTCTGGTTCGCCTGGTCGAACGGTAAGCGTATTCGCCAGCAAGGCCGGTTTCCCCGTCTGGCCTCGCTGTCATGTGCCCCCTCTCACGGGAAGGAGAGACCCATGAGCACTGCCAGGCATCATGATATCGTCATCGTTGGCGGAGGAGCTGCCGGCATCGCGACCGCGTCCTCGCTGCTCAGGCGCAGGCCGTCGCTCGATATCGCCGTCATCGAGCCAAGCGAGGACCACTTCTACCAGCCTGGCTGGACCATGGTCGGTGCCGGTGTGTTCCAGGCACCTGTCACCCGGCGGGCCATGGCGAGCGTCATGCCGAAGGCGGTAACCTGGGTGCGGCAGGCGGCAGCCACGTTTCAGCCCGACCACAACCACGTGACACTGGCAGATGGCGCTACGCTGACTTACCGGGTCCTGATCGTTGCCCCCGGTATCCGCCTCGCTTGGGAAAAGATCGCGGGGCTGGAAGAGACGCTCGGCAGCAACGGCGTCACCTCCAATTACCGTTATGATCTGGCGCCTTACACCTGGGAGCTCGTGCAGGGCCTCAAGTCTGGCCGCGCAATCTTCAGCCAGCCGCCGATGCCGATCAAATGCGCCGGTGCGCCGCAGAAGGCGATGTATCTCTCGTGCGATGCGTGGGAGGAAGCGGGCGTTCTGGGCAATATCGACGTCGAGTTCCGCAATGCGGGCGCCGTGCTTTTCGGCGTGGCCGATTATGTCCCGGCGCTGATGGAATATGTCGAACGCTATGGAATCCAGCTGAAACTGGGATCCAATCTGGTTGCAGTTGACGGGCCCTCCCGCACGGCCACATTCGCGACCGCCGAGGGTGAAGTGCAGCGCCCGTTCGACATGCTGCACGTGGTTCCGCCGCAGGTGGCTCCTCAATTCGTGGCCGACAGCCCGCTGGCGGCGGAAAGCGGCTTCGTCGATGTCGACCAGTTCACACTCCAGCACGTGCGTTATCCCAACGTGTTCGGTGCCGGTGATGCCGGTTCGATGCCCAACGCGAAGACCGCTGCCGCCGCCCGCAAGCAGGCACCTTTGGTCGCGGTCAATGCGCTGGCCGTGCTGGACGGCAAGGCACCGCCGATCGATTATGACGGCTATGGCTCGTGTCCGCTCACGGTCGAGCGCGGCAAGATCATCCTGGCGGAGTTCGGCTATGGCGGGAAACTCCTGCCGAGTTTTCCCGAATGGCTGATCGACGGAACCCGCCCGGCGCGGCTTTCGTGGTTGCTCAAATCCGAAGTGCTGCCGTGGGTCTACTGGAACGGAATGCTCAAGGGGCATGAGTGGCTGGTGCGGCCGAAACCCAGGCTCACGCTGCGGGATGCCGCATGACAATGCCCGACGGGTCGCAAGCGTCACCGCAAGGTGGTGCCCCGCATAACGGGCGCGCGCCGGGGCCGGGGCCGTTCGCTCCGGCTCTGGTGCGTTACTTCCCCATTCTCGAATGGGGCCGAACCTACAACACGGGCGTTCTGACCAGCGACCTGGTGGCGGCGGTGATCGTCACCATCATGCTGATCCCGCAAAGCCTTGCCTATGCTTTGCTGGCAGGCCTGCCGCCGGTGGTCGGCCTCTATGCCTCGATCCTCCCTTTATTCGCCTATGCCGTGTTCGGGACCAGCCGCACGCTGGCGGTGGGGCCGGTGGCGGTGATCTCGCTGATGACCGCCTCGGCCGCCGGCGCGGTGGCGGCGCAGGGCACCGCGCTCTATCTTGAGGCGGCGATCACCCTGGCGGCGCTTTCGGGTGTGATGCTGGTGATCATGGGCCTGCTGCGGCTGGGGTTCCTTGCCAACCTGCTGTCGCATCCGGTCATTTCCGGTTTCATCAGTGCAAGCGGCGTGCTGATTGCCACCAGTCAGCTGAAGCATGTCCTCGGCGTGTCGGCCGGCGGGGAGACCTGGCCGGAAATGCTCGGCGCGCTGGCGCGGTCGATTGCCCAGACCAATTCCTGGACACTGGCGATTGGCGTCCCCGCCACCCTGTTCCTGTTCTGGGTGCGCAAAGGGGCCAAGCCTGCGCTGGTGCGGCTGGGGCTCAAGCCGCGCCTGGCCGATATCGTGGCCAAGGCCGGGCCGGTGGTCGCAGTGGCGCTGACAATCCTGGCAGCGGTCCTGCTCGACCTGTCGGGCAAGGGCGTCAAGCTGGTTGGCGCGGTGCCGCAAGGCCTGCCGCCGTTTGCCCTGCCATCGACCGATCTGGCGCTGATCGAGCAACTCTGGGTGCCCGCCCTGCTGATCTCCATCATCGGCTTTGTCGAAAGCGTCTCGGTGGCGCAGACACTCGCTGCCAAGCGGCGCCAGCGGATCGCGCCGGATCAGGAGCTGGTCGGGCTGGGGGCGTCCAACATCGCCAGCGCCTTCTCGGGCGGCTACCCGGTGACGGGCGGTTTTGCCCGTTCGGTGGTCAATTTCGATGCGGGGGCGGAAACGCCCGCGGCCGGGGCCTATACCGCGATCGGCATCGCGCTTGCTTCGCTGTTCCTGACCCCGCTGCTGTTCTACCTGCCGATTGCCACGCTGGCGGCGACGATCATCGTTGCGGTGCTGAGCCTGGTCGATTTCCAGACACCGGGCAAGCTGTGGCGCTATTCAAAGCCGGATTTCGCCGCGCATATGGCAACCATCGGGATTACCCTGCTGGCCGGGGTCGAGCTTGGCGTGATCGCGGGCGTTGGCGTCGGGCTGCTGCTCTACCTGTGGCGCGCCTCGCGGCCCCATGCCGCGATTGTGGGGCGGGTGCCGGAGACCGAGCATTTCCGCAATGTGCTGCGCCACCACGTGTTCACCGCGCCGCACGTGCTTTCCATCCGGATCGACGAGAGCCTGACCTACCTCAATGCCCGCTGGCTGGAGGAATATGTGCTGGAGCGCGTCGCTGAGCGGCCCGAGCTGCGCCATGTCATCCTGATGTGCAGCGCAGTGAACGAGATCGACGCGTCAGGCCTCGAAAGCCTGGAAGCAATCAACCACCGCCTTGCCGATGGCGGCATCGGCCTGCACCTGTCGGAAGTGAAGGGGCCGGTGATGGACCGCCTCCAGCGGACCCATTTCCTCGAAGAGCTGAACGGCCGGGTCTACCTGTCGCAGGACCGCGCCTTTGCAGAGCTGGCCGCCGACGACGGCAGGGGCGACGAACCGACGCCCGACATGGCGCGCGGGATGATTTGAGGCATCAGGGCAGCAGGACGCCGGATCCGGTTGTCACCCTCGCCTCGAAATCGCGGTGCGCCTGTGCTGCTTCCAGCAGCGGATAACGCTGACCGATGGTGACGGTCAGGGCGCCTGCGCGCAGCAGGTCGTAAACCCGGCTGGTGCCGAGATCGCGTTCCTCCGGCGTGGCATAGTAGTGGAAGATCGTCGGCCGGGTGACGAACAGGCTGCCCTTCGCTGCGAGCACGCCCAAGCCGATGCCCTCGACCGGGCCGCTGGCGTTGCCATAACTGATCAGCAATCCGCGCGGGCTGAGCGAATCGAGCGAGGCTTCCCATGTGGCCATGCCGACCCCGTCGAATACCACAGGCACGCCCTTGCCACCGGTCAGTTCGCGCACCTGCTGAGCGACCGGTTCGCGGTCATAGCGGATCACGTGGGCCGCCCCGGCTTCCCGGGCCAGCCCTTCCTTCGCCGCGCTGGAGACTGTGCCGATCACCTCGACCCCTAGATGCGTCAGCCACTGCACCATCAGCAGGCCGACCCCGCCGGCCGCCGCGTGGACCAGTACGGTGTCACCC
>NCJP01000015.1 GCA_002278985.1 Erythrobacter sp. 34-65-8 | reverse complement strand
AGGCGCAGCGAGTTGGACGAATTGGGCGCGCCGATTACCAGCACCAGGTCGCTGTCCGGCGCAATGGCCTTCACCGCTGCCTGGCGGTTGGAGGTGGCGTAGCAGATGTCCTCTGCCTTGGGGCCAACGATGTGCGGATACTTTGCCTGCAAGGCGGCAATGATATCGGCGGTGTCATCGACCGACAGGGTGGTCTGGGTGAGGAACGACAGCGGCGCGTCTGCGGCAAAATCGAGCCTGGCGACATCGTCAACGGTTTCGACCAGAGTCATCCACCCTTCGGGAACCTGGCCCATGGTGCCGATGACTTCGGGATGGCCTTCATGCCCCACGAACACGATGTGCAGGTCTTTCTCGATGTGCCGCTCGGCCTGCCGGTGGACCTTGCTGACCAGCGGACAGGTGGCATCGAGGTAGGCAAGGCCGCGCCGCTGCGCCTCGTCCGGGACAGACTTGGGCACGCCGTGCGCGCTGAACACCACCGGCGCGCCATCGGGCACCTCGTCCAGCTCCTCGACGAAGATGGCGCCCTTCGCTTTCAGCCCGTCAACCACGAAGCGGTTGTGGACAATCTCGTGCCGGACATAGACCGGTGCGCCATAGCGTTCGAGCGACCGCTCGACGATCTCGATCGCGCGGTCCACTCCGGCGCAGAACCCGCGAGGCGCGGCGACCAGCACGGTCAGGGGCAAGCGGACTCCGCTCTGGTCAGCGGCAGGCTTCTGGGCGGCGACAGGCAAGGGCGCGTTCATAAACCCGCCTCTAGCGCTTTGCTGCATGGCCCGCTAGGGCGTGCGAACGATGAATTCGAGGAACGGTACCGCATGACATTGACCCGCAAGCTGCTTTGGGCCTCGGCCTGTGCTATCGCTCTGGCAGGCTGCGCGCGCGATGGTGAGCTGGTGATCGACGAGGGTGTCGGCATCACCGCTGTCCGCAGCGTCTGCCCGGCAGTCGGGGTGCCGGACTACACCGGCGATGTAACCCTGTTCCGCACGCCGGGTGACCGCACCGCTGCGAATATCGATGCCGTCGCTGCGATCACCAACGTTCGCAGCACCTGCAACGATTCGGGTGCGCGGGTCTATTCGGAAGCCAGTTTCGATGTCCTGGTGCGCCGGACCGACACGCGCGGTGCGCGGCGGATCGAGCTGCCCTTTTTCGCCACGGTTCTGCGCGGCGGGGCAGCCGTCCAGACCAAGCGGATCGGGACGGTTGCGGTCGACTTTGCCGACGGACAGGAACGGGCCAGCGCCTCCGCCAAGGCCGGTGCTTTCGTCGATCGCAACGAAGCGACCCTGCCTGCCGACATCCGCGAACAGATCACCCGCAGGCGCAAGGCGGGCGATCCCGATGCGGCGCTCGATCCGCTGGCCGATCCTCAGGTGCGCGCCGCACTCAACCGAGCGACCTTCGAACTCCTGGTCGGCTTCCAGCTGACCGAGCAGCAGCTCGCCTACAACGCTACGCGCTGATCGGGTCCGGGCGGGCAGGCCTGCCCGCATCTTGCGCTTTTGCGCAGGTCGGCTAACCGCGCGGCATGTCCGAACCGAAAACGCTTCATGCCGCTTTTGCGGCCAAAGTTTCCGCCGCGCTCGATGCCCTGGAAGGCGAGGGTGTCATTCCTGCCGGAACGCCCCGACAGGCAGTGGCGGTCGAGCCGCCGCGCGATCCCGACCACGGTGATCTGTCCACCAACGCCGCGATGGTCCTGGCCAAGCCCGCCGGCACGAACCCGCGGGCGCTGGCGGAAAAGCTCGCGGCCCAGCTGGCACATGACCATGATATCGTCAGCGCGGAAATTGCCGGGCCGGGTTTCATCAACCTTCGGCTGGCAGACAGCGTCTGGACCAGTGAACTGCGGGCCATCGCGGATCTGGGGCCTGATTACGGCCGCTCCACCATGGGCACAGGGCGGACGGTGAACATCGAATACGTCTCGGCCAATCCGACCGGACCGATGCATATGGGCCACTGCCGCGGCGCGGTAGTCGGCGATGCGCTGGCCAGCCTGCTCGAATTCGCCGGGCACAGCGTCATTCGCGAATACTACGTCAACGATGCCGGCGGTCAGGTCGACGTTCTCGCCCGCTCGGTGCACCTGCGTTACTGTGAAGCGCTGGGCCGGGCCGTCGGAGAGATCCCCGAAGGGCTGTATCCGGGTGACTATCTGGTTCCGGTCGGACAGATACTGGCTGAGGAGTTCGGTGCGCGTTATGCCGATACGCCGGAAGCCGAATGGCTGGCGCTGTTCCGCACCCGCGCGGTCGAGGCCATGCTGGCGATGATCAGGGATGATCTGGCCAAGCTGGGCATCGTGCACGACCTGTTCTCGTCCGAGGCCGAACTGCAAGCCGCTGGCAAGCCGGAGGAGGCGGAAGCCTGGCTGCGCGCGCAGGATCTGGTCTATGATGGCGAACTCGAAGCGCCCAAGGGCAAGACGCCTGAAGACTGGGAGCCGGTTGAACTGCCGCTGTTTCGCTCCACCCGCTTCGGGGATGACCAGGACCGCCCGATCCGCAAGAGCGATGGCAGCTGGACCTATTTCGGGGCCGATCTGGCATACCACTTCCAGAAAGCGCAGACCGCTGACGAGCTGGTCGACATCTGGGGTGCCGACCATGCCGGCACGGTCAAGCGGATCAAGGCGGCCGTGGCGGCGCTGACCGGCGGGCAAGGCCCGAATTCGACTGGGCCCAAGCCGTTCGAGGTCAAGCTGGTCCAGATGGTCCAGCTTCTGAAGGGCGGCCAGCCATTCAAGATGAGCAAGCGCTCCGGGAACTTCGTGACGCTTGCCGATGTGGTCGAGATGGTCGGCAAGGATGTGGTCCGCTTCACCATGCTGACCCGCAAGCCGGAGGCCCAGATGGACTTCGATTTCGACAAGGTGGTCGAAGCGTCGAAAGACAATCCTGTCTTCTATGTCCAGTATGCCCACGCCCGCATCCGCTCGTCGCTGCGCAAGGGTGCGGCAGAGGGCTTCATGCCAGATGGTGCCGGGCTCGACCTGCTGGGCGAGGCGGATCGCGGGCTGGTGCGGCAGGCGGCGCAGTTTCCGCGGCTGGTGGAGGCGGCCGCCCAAGCGCGCGAACCGCACCGGGTGGCCTTCTATCTCTATGATCTGGCAGCCGCCTTCCACGCTTTCTGGAACATGGGTAACGATGACCCGGAAAAGCGGTTCATCGTGGCACAGAATCCGCAATTGACCGGGGCAAGGCTTTTCCTCGCCGCCCAGATCGGGCAGGTTATCCGCAATGGTCTCGCCCTTCTCGGGGTCGAGGCGGTCGAGGAGATGTGAGCATGATCGGGCTGGGGGACAACGGGCGCGAGCGCGACGGCGACGAGCCGCTGGGCGAAGAAGAGTGGGACGAGATCGACGAGGGAACCGAGGAGTTCTCGCTGGCCGCCGATGACGAACCGCTCCCCTGGCTTGAGTCCGGCGATTACGAGGATGAGGAGCAAGGCTCCGGTCTGGGGCGCCTGCTGGCGACCTTCGCGATCGGTCTCGCGGTTATTGGTGCGGTCCTCTACGGCCTGTGGTGGTGGAGCAACCGGCCTGATCCGGACCTGGTTGCGGACGGCAGCACCATTGCAGCGCCCGCAGGGCCGATGAAGGAGCGCCCCGAGGATCCCGGCGGCAAGACCTTTGAAGGCACGGGCGATGTGGCTCCGGGCGTCGGTGAAGGCGAGACCC
Organism: Erythrobacter sp. 34-65-8; assembly: GCA_002278985.1. Classification (GTDB taxonomy): domain Bacteria; phylum Pseudomonadota; class Alphaproteobacteria; order Sphingomonadales; family Sphingomonadaceae; genus 34-65-8. Next base: position 17,892 of record NCJP01000015.1, on the reverse strand, counting down.
GTGAGGGCCGGCTTGCTACCGATAACGCGGCCAGCCCGACTGCTCCGGCAGCCACCGCTGCACCGCGCCCGAGCATCAATGCTGCCGGTCCGCAGGCGCCTGAGCCAGCGGCCGGCGGTGTCGGGGTGCAGGTTGGCGCCTATTCGAGCCGCGCCTCCGCCGAAGCGGGCTGGACTGCGATCAACCGCCAGACCGATGTTTTGCAAGGCGTGCGATACCGCATCATGGAAGGGCAGATCGAATCGGGCACGGTCTATCGCCTGCAAGCGGTGCCGGGCGACCTTGCAGCCGCGAACGCACTTTGCGCCAGGCTGAAAGCCCAGGCGATTCCCTGCCAGGTCAAGAACTGACCCTTGTGCACATGGCGGCGGCCCGCAACGCTTGCAGGCCGCCGCCCTTCCTGCGAACCTGCTTTTCATGACGCCTGCAATCTTCGGCCTGTCGGGCCCCGTCCTGCTGGATGACGAGCGCGCCTTCTTTCGCGAAGCGGACCCCGCCGGGTACATCCTGTTCGGTCGCAATTGCCAGGACCCGGAGCAGCTGCGCGCGCTGACGGATACCCTGCGCGAGATCCACGGGCGTGAGCGGCTGTTTATCTGCATCGACCAGGAAGGGGGGCGGGTCGCCCGTCTGCGCCCGCCGCACTGGTCCGCCTTTCCTTCCGGCGCTGCGTTTGATGCGCTCTATGACGTTGCACCAGCCAGCGCCATCGAAGCGGCGCGGGTCAATGCCCAGGCGATCGGAATCGAACTCGCCCAAGCGGGTATTACGGTCGATTGCCATCCGCCGCTCGATGTGCGCCAGCCGGGCGCACATGATGTGATCGGTGACCGTGCCCTTGGCTCCGAACCGATGCGCGTCGCCGCGCTCGGGCGCGCCATCCTCGACGGGTTGGCGCGGGCTGGTGTTGCGGGATGCATCAAGCATATGCCGGGCCACGGCCGCACCACCACCGATACCCACAAGGCCCTGCCTACGGTTACGGCGAGCGAGGCGGAGCTGGAGATGGACCTTGCTCCGTTTCGCACCCTCAACACCGCCCCCGTCGGCATGACGGGCCATCTGCTGTTCACTGCCTGGGACAGGGAAAATCCGGCGACCCTGTCACCCCGGATCGTCGAGACCGTCATCCGGGGCAGTATTGGCTTCGATGGCCTGCTGCTGACGGACGATATCGACATGGAGGCACTGGCCGGCTCGGTACCTGAGCGGGCCGAGAGGGCGATTGCCGCAGGCTGCGATCTGGTGCTCAACTGCTGGGCGAAGATGGACGACATGGCCGCCATGACCGCGCGTCTGCCCAGGCTGAGCGAGGTTGGCCATGCCCGCCTCGAACGTGCCCTGGTCGGCACCAGTCTCGCTGGCGATCCTGCCCGCAAGCCGGAACTGCTGGCTAAACGGGACGAGCTGCTGTCTCTGGTCGGAACCCTGGCATGAACAGCGCAGGCCTGATGCTGCTCGGCGGAGCGGCAGGTCAGGCAGACGACTGGGCGGGGCCTGCCTCCGCTCCGGGCGACGACGAGGCACTCTATCTCGAACTTGACGGCTGGGAAGGTCCGCTAGACCTGTTGCTCGATCTGGCCCGTCGGCAGAAAGTCGACTTGCGGCAAATTTCGATCCTGGCGCTGGTAGACCAATACCTCGGCTACATCGATCGGGCCGGGGAACTGCGGCTTGAACTTGCGGCAGACTATCTGGTGATGGCGGCATGGCTGGCCTACCTCAAGTCGGCGCTGCTGCTTCCGCGCGAAGAGCAGGAAGACCCGAGCCCGGAAGAACTCGCTCTGCGGCTGCAACTTCGCCTGCAAAGGCTTGGCGCCATGCGGGATGTTGCCGCCCGGTTGATGGCGCGTGACCGGATCGGGCGGGACGTGTTCCTGCGCGGCGCTCCGGAAGGGTTGCGGATCGACCGCAAGCTGCAATGGACCTGCGACTGGTTCAGCCTGGTGCAGGCTTACGGGCAGGTCAAGGCGCGCACCGCGCCAGCGATCCATATGGTCCGCAACCGGCCGGTGATGACGCTTGAAAGCGCGCTCGACCGGGTTTCCGCCATGCTCGGCGTAACGCTTGACTGGATGCGGCTGGAGGAATTCCTCCCTCCCCACGCTGAGCCGCGCCTGCGCCGGTCCGCGCTTGCATCGAGTTTTGTTGCCGCGCTTGAACTGGCCCGGATGGGCAAGGCCGAACTGGCGCAGGACGAAGCTTTCGGGCCGCTGCGCCTGCGCCGGATCCCGGTATGAGCGAGCGACCTGGCGAGCTCGAGCGAGCGGTGGAAGCAACGCTCTTCGCGTCTGAGCAGCCAATGACCGTTGCCGCGCTGGCGGTTCATCTGGGCGACGCTGATGCAGCTGACGTCCGCGCCGCGCTGGAAAGCCTGGCGGCCCATTATGCCGAACGCGGTGTTCGGCTGGTGGAGCGCGGCGGGCGCTGGCATTTCGAAACCGCGCCGGATTGCGCGCACTTGCTCCGCCGGGAGCGTGAGCAGGTCCGGCGGCTGTCGAGGGCGGCCACCGAAGTGCTGGCGATCGTGGCCTACCATGAGCCGGTAAGCCGGGCGGAAATCGAATCGATCCGCGGCGTGCAGACCTCGGGCGGCACGCTTGATGTGCTGATGGAGGCGGGCTGGGTCAGGGTTGCCGGACGGCGGGAAGTGCCGGGCCGTCCGGTGATCTATGCGACCACGCCCGAATTCCTCGATCACTTCGGGCTTGAATCGCGGCGCGACCTGCCGGGAATTGATGACTTGCGGGCCGCCGGTTTGCTCGATCCGGTGGAGGATGTTTACGAGGCAATGGTGCAAAACGATACGCCCGGAGCTCAAGCCCAAGAAGATTGACTTCGCCGCTGGCGCTGCTGCCGGGCAACGCCTATATTGGCGGCAACACGCTTCCCGCAAAGGTCACTGCCATGTCGCTCGGTCCGGTCCAGCTCATCATCATCGCTCTTGTCATCCTGGTCCTGTTCGGTCGGGGGCGGATTTCCGAAATGATGGGAGATTTCGGCAAGGGTATCAAAAGCTTCAAGCAGGGCATGAACGAGCCTGACGAGGCTGACCGCAAGCCAGCGGCGCGGATTGAGTCGCCTGCACCCGGTTCCGCTGAGGCTCAGCCACAGGACAAGACCGACGCGCGCAACTGATCCCGTTTCGCCGGAACCGGCCCATGTTTGACATCGGCGCGACCGAACTGCTGGTCATCGTGATCGTGGCGGTCATCGCCATCGGCCCCAAGGACATGCCACTGGCCTTGCGCACGGCCGGGCGCTGGATCGGCAAGATCCGCCGGATGTCGGCGCATTTCCGCACTGGGATGGATGCCATGATCCGCGAGGCGGAAATGGAGGAAATGGAAAAGACCTGGCGCGAACGCAATGCCAAGATCATGGCCGAGCATCCTGCGGGTGAAATGGGGCCACTGCAAAAGACCGATCCGCCGGCAGCATCGGCTGAAGCGGCTGTCAACAAAGCGAACGAAACGCAGCCGCCTGATAAGCCCGGTGAGGGATAAGGGCGGACCATGGCTTTTCAGATCAAGGATATTGACCAGAGCGAGGCGCCGCTGCTTGATCACCTGATCGAGCTGCGCAGCCGGCTGGTCCGCTGTATCATCGCGATAGCGCTGGCGTTTGCAGTCTGTCTCTATTTTGCTGATGAGATTTTCGGCTTTCTGGTGCGCCCGCTGACCGCCGCTTTCCCCGAGGGGCAGGGCAAGTTGATCTACACCCAGCTTTACGAGGCGTTCTTCGTCGAACTGAAGGTGGCGCTGTTCGCTGCGTTCTTCATCAGCTTTCCGGTCATCGCCAACCAGCTGTGGGCGTTCGTCGCGCCAGGGCTCTATGCCCGCGAAAAGAAGGCCTTTCTGCCGTTCCTGTTCGCAACGCCGATCTTGTTCGTGGGTGGAGCAGCGCTGGCATACTATGTGGTTAGGCCGCCGCTACCCGCTCGCCCTTACGGTGCACGACCTCATCTACTACACGCACCGCACGCCGCCGCGCGATCTGCCCGCGCCCGTGCGCCTGCTCTGGCGGCTCTACCACCTCGCGTGGTGGCCGCAGCGGCTGCTGCTCAATCGGGCGGGTATAGTCACCCGCGCGCAACTCATCGGTGCCAGACGTTACGTGATTGTGGCGGTCTTCATCCTCGCGGCAATCGTCACACCGCCCGATCCGGGTTCACAGATTGTCCTGGCGATCCCGCTGCTGCTGCTGTTCGAAGGCTCGCTCGCGATCATGTGGCTGGGAGAGCGACGCGGTTCGACCGATAAGCCCGCCGAACAGGAAACGCCCCGATAGCTCCGCATGCTGCGCCGACGCGCGCATCACGGATCCTCAATTTGATGCCTCGACCAGTGAGCATCACTGCGAGACATCGGTCAGCCGAGCAAACGGCAGACAAAAAAACGGGGCCGTGAGGCCCCGTTTGGTATTCAATGTGTTGCCAGATCAGCTGCTGATCGGCTCGTCATCGTTGCCGCTTCCGGCAGCAACCACGATCGCTGCGATAATCGCGGCAGCGGCCAGGATCGCGAGGATGATCGCGGAGCCATCGGCTTCACCACCGAAATCGCTTTCGCCAGTGACCGGAGCCGAGACGCGCTCGATAGCCGGAGCAGCGGTGGCAAGGGCCGGGGTAGCGGCCATCGAAATCGCAGCAGTAGCGGCGAGAATGTTGCGCATCTTCATTTTCTGGTCTCCTCAGAGCTCTTCTAGTTCAAACTCGTGGGCCTACTAGGCCCGGATAAACAGGGTTGCAACCCCGTAAACGTCTCAAAATGCTTCAGGTGAGGCATTCATCTAGCACGACCCGTGCTTCATTCCAAATCTTTTCGTGCAGTGCGGCATAATCTGAGGTGGTTCGGCCTCAGATGTGGGGAACGTGGTGCCTGAAGACCGGTTCCCGAACCCTGCAAATTAACTTCAACCTAACTTCGTTTGTGCCTCGGACAGGCGGGTGGCACCCTTTCGTTACAAGTGGGTTAAAACAAGCGCGTATTTCCCGATTCCCGATAAAGTGACAGGATTGTGCGCCGAATGGTGCGTCTCAGCGCACGCTCTCTTCGCGGATAAATGCCTGCTGACCGCCAACCCATGTCTGCAGAACCTGAGTCGTTCGCAGTTCCTGCGGAGTCGCCAGCAGCGGGTCGCGGTCGATCAGGGCAAAATCTGCCCAGAGACCAGGTGCCAGCCGCCCGAACCGCGATTCGGCAAATCCCGCGTAGGCCCCGCCATAGGTGAAGCCCCACAGTGCGGATTCGCGGGTAACGCGCTGGTTGGGAAACCACCCGCCAAACGGCTGCGCGTCTGCGTCTTGCCGCGTGAATGCAGCCGCGAGGCCGGCGAAGGGATCTGACGATTCGACCGGTGCGTCCGATCCAAAGGCGAGCACCGCGCCAGTTTCGGCAATGCTCTTCCATGCATAGGCCCCTTCCAGGCGAGGCGGGTCGAGACGGGCTTCGGCCATCAGGCGATCGGAAGTCTGGTGGACCGGCTGCATCGAAGCGATCACCCCATGGCGTGCGAATGCGGCAAGATCGGCCGGATCGACGATCTGCGCGTGTTCGATGCGCCAGCGCCGCTCGCCGACGTAAGTCGGGGCCAGTTCATCGATCGCGGCGAGGATTTCGGCATTGGCCGCATCACCAATGGCGTGCACCGCAATCTGGAAGCGGTCCAGGGCTGCCCGGCTCATCATGTTGCGCAGCTGGGACGGGCTAGCCAGAGGCAGACCCCGGTTGCCGGGATCGTCGGCATAGGGCTGCTTGAGCCATGCCCCGCGCGAGCCGAGCGCGCCGTCGAGGTAAAGTTTGACGCCGTTCAGGCGTAGCCGGTCCTGATAGAGCCAGGGCGATGGACCGGGGCCGCCAATCAGTTCCATCGCCTCTGGGCCGCCAGCGTAGGACATGATCCGAACCTTCAGGGCGCCCGCGTCACCCGCGCGGCGGAAGCTTTGCCAGTCCTCGATGCTGGTGCCCATGTCGGCTGCGGCAGTGATGCCGTTGGCGAGCAGGATATCTTGCGCCATCGACAGTGCCACGTCGCGGTCGCCCGGGCTGGGGACGGGCACGACACGCTGGACCAGCTGGCTCGCTGCATCGATGAAGACGCCTGCCGGGGCCTGGGTGCGGCCGATTCGTTCGATCCGTCCGCCTGCAGGATCGCGGGTGGCCGCAGTGACCCCGGCGAGTTCCAGGGCCCTTGTGTTGGCCCATCCGGCATGGCCGTCGACCCGCTCCAGCCATACCGGCCGGTCTGCCACGGCGGCGTCGAGGTCGGCGGCGGTGGGAAAGCGGCCCAGCCCCCACTTTTCCTGATTCCACCCTCGCCCGATAATCCAGCGACGCGACGGATTGGCGGCGGCATATTCTGCGATGCGGGCCTGAGCTTCGGCCAGCGATGCCGTATCCGAAAGGTCGAGGGTCAGGGCGCCGAAGCCAATGCCCATCACGTGAAGGTGCGCGTCAATCAGCCCGGGGATGAGGTAGGCACCCTTTCCGTCCACCCGATAATCAGTCTGCGGGCGTTTGTCAGCGCGGTCGAGGAGCTGTTTAACGCGGCCTTCGTCGTCGATCCAGAGCGCGGTGAACCGCTGCACTTTGCCCTCTTCGTCGAGCGCGATGCCCTGAACGTTGTCGATCAGCGTGTCTGCCTGCACGGGCGCAGTCCAGACCAGCGCAAGCGCGCAGGTTGCGAAAGCCAATTTCATGGGGAGTTCCTTGAGTGCGAGTTCAAGCCAGGTGTTTCGCCTCGCCCGTAAGCAGACGCAATGCAATTCTTTGCCGTTCGGTGCGTGATGGCAGGTTTCACTCGCTGCGCTTTTCCCCTACGGCCCTGCCGCCATGACCGTCACCACAACCAAGAGCGCCAGCGTGCGCCTCGCAGATCTGCCGCTGACCATCGACGATATCCGGGCCGCTGCGGCCCGGATCGCGGATGCGGTGGTCCGCACCCCGACCCTCCATAGCAAGACGCTGTCCCGGATCACCGGCGCGGAGATCTGGCTGAAGTTTGAAAACCTTCAGTTCACGGCTGCCTACAAGGAGCGCGGGGCGCTCAATGCCCTGCTGCTGATGGATGAAGCGACGCGCGCCCGCGGCGTGATCGCCGCATCGGCAGGCAACCATGCCCAGGGGCTGAGCTACCATGGCACCCGGCTGGGCGTGCCGGTGACGATTGTGATGCCCCGCACCACTCCGGCGGTGAAAATCATGCAGACCGAGAGCGTGGGCGGCAAAGTGGTGCTCGAAGGCGAGACCTTCGATGAGGCCTACGCCCATGCGCGCAAGCTGGAAAAAGAACTCGGGCTGACCTTCGTCCATCCGTTCGATCATCCCCATGTGGCCGCAGGGCAGGGAACGGTTGCGCTGGAGATGTTCGAAGACGCACCGGAACTGAACTGTATCGTCACGCCGATCGGTGGCGGCGGCCTGATGTCGGGCATGGCCACGGTGGCGCGCGCGCTAAGGCCGGGAATGGACGTGGTTGGCGTCCAGGCGGAACTGTTCCCGTCGATGTATGCCCGCATTCGCGGCGAGGACTGTGCCTGCGGTGGAGACACGCTGGCGGAAGGGATCGCGGTCAAGGCGCCGGGCGAGTTCACCGCGCGGATCATCGCGGAGCGGGTCGACGAGATCCTGCTTGTGGGCGAAAACTACCTCGAAAAGGCGGTTTCGCTGCTGCTGCAGATCGAGAAGACTGTTGTCGAAGGGGCAGGCGCAGCTGGCCTGGCGGCCGTTCTGGCCCACCCGGAACGGTTCAAGGGTCGCAAGATCGGGCTGGTCCTGTGCGGCGGCAATATCGACCCGCGCCTGCTTGCCAATGTCCTGCTGCGCGACCTTGCCCGTTCGGGCCGCCTCGCCCGTCTCCGGATTACCCTGCAGGATCGCCCCGGTGCGCTGTTCAAGGTGATGCGCGAATTCAACGAGCATCAGGTCAACATCATCGAGATCTACCACCAGCGGATATTCACTACCCTTCCGGCGAAGGGGCTGATTACCGACATCGAGTGCGAAGCCCGCGATGCCGAACAGCTCGAGGCCCTGGTCGAAAGCCTGCGGGCAAAGGGTTATGTGGTCAGCCCGGTCGAGATTGCCTGACCGGACGGTAACGGTTGGCGGGTTTGCCGTCCCATTGCTGCCCATCTGTGCAAAGTAACCATTTGCTGCGCGTCTGTTTGGTTAAAGACCTTTTACCGGAGGCCTAGGGCAGGCATAGTGATGGCTTGACCGGTCATTGACCGATTCCTGTTTGGCCAGAGGAGCAGCCACAAACGTGACGGCGCCGGTGCGTTTCCCCCGATTTTTCGTGACCAGCCCTGCGCCGTGTCCCTATCTCGAAGGGAAGACGGAGCGGAAGGTCTTCACCGAGCTCAAAGGGCCGCATGCGGAGCAGCTTAATGAGGCGCTGGGCCGGATCGGGTTCCGGCGCAGCCAGACAGTGGCCTATCGCCCGAGTTGCATCGACTGCCAGGCCTGCGTCTCGGTTCGGGTATCGGCCGAAGCATTCGAACCATCGAAGACCCAGACCCGCAACTTGCGCCGGAACGGGGACCTGGTGGCCACGGAATGCCGCCCGTGGGCGACCGAGGAACAATTCGAACTTCTCCAGCGTTACCTCGGGCGGCGCCACCCCGGCGGCGGCATGACGGCGATGGATGAGATGGATTTCGCCGACATGGTGGAACATACACCCGTCTCGACGTTTATGACCGAGTACAGAGAACCTGCGGACGGGCTGCGCCCCGGACGGCTGGTCGGAGCCTGCCTGACTGACAGGCAGGCCGACGGGCTGTCGATGGTGTACAGTTTCTACGATCCGGAGCACGAGGCGCGCACGGGACTTGGCAGTTATATCATTCTCGAACACATTCGCCGTGCTGCCGAACAAGGGCTGCCCTACGTCTATCTTGGCTATTGGGTCGATGGTTCCGAGCGAATGCAATACAAGATCCGGTATCGCCCGATCGAACAGCTTGGCCGGGACGGATGGCGTCGGCTCGGTCGTGAGGAGCAGGAGGCGCTTATTGCCCGGGCCGTGGCTCGCAGTGCTGCCCAGCCCCGCGGGCAGAGCGGCGCTGCCAAGGACGGGGCCCAGGATCAGTACCGCCTCACCGAATAAGCTGTCGTTTCGCGCCGGGTTGATTGCTGCGGCGGCCTGCGTCTGCCTGGCCGGGCCGCTGGCCGCCCAGGCGGTCAGCGCCAGCCCTGACGCCAGCCTCGATGAGTTGATCCCCGATGCGGCGGTTTCCAATCCCGAAGGGTGGGCAACCGAGGCGGAGCCGGCTGAGCCCGAGCCCGAGCTCGATCCGTCGTCGCCAATGGATGATTCAGGCGAGTTTGCGGTCGAATGGCCTGACGATGTCGACCTGCCCGAACTGGTGGAACTTCAGCCGGACAACGATATCGAATTTGCCGAGATCGACCTGCCGCAGCAGCCCGTGACTGCGCGAGCCAATCTGGTCGAGATTGATCCCACCCTTGTCCTCGCCTTGCCCGAGGACGAGGCGCTGTTTCCCGTCCGGGACGACTTTCTTCGCCGCTTCAGCGAGCTGTCGACGATTGAGGAGCTCTCGGCAAACAGCGACAATATCGCCCAGCTCGCCGCCCGGGCCCGCGCCGATGAGGCCCTGCTGGGCGACCTCCTGCGCGCATTCGGCTATTACGATGGTCAGGTTATCCGGTCGGTAGCGGGCAGCGATGCTGACGGCGATGCGCAAGGTTCGACTGCGGAGCAGCCGCAGGTGCGGTTCGATATTGTTCCGGGGGCGCGGTACCGGTTTGGCGAGGTCAATCTGGGCGCACTGGGCACGGCTCCCGACGCCGAGGCCCTGCGCGCGGCTTTCGAAATCCAGTCCGGCGATTTCCTGTCGAGTTACCGCATCGTCGAGGAGCAGTTCGACCTTGATGTTGCGCTGGGCGAGACGGGCTATCCCTTTGCCGCAATCGCCGATCCGGAACTTCTGATCGACCATGACCGGACCGAGGGCGATCTGACCCTGCTGGTGACGCCCGGCGGGAAGTACGTGTTCGGTGAAGTGACCAGCGACCGGCCGCGGTTCCTGTCCGGCCGCCATCTGGCGACGATTGCCCGGTTTGAGCCGGGCGATACCTATCAACGCAGCCTGGAAATGGACCTGCGCAGAGCAGTGACAGCAACCGGCCTTGTTTCGACCGTTACTGTGACCAAGCGGGAGGTTGCCCCGCCGACGGGCGACCAGCCGGGCGTGGTCGCGCTGGACGTGGCGATGGAGCCTGCCCGGCTGCGAACCGTGGCTGGCGCGATCGGCTATGGTTCGGAAGAAGGTTTCCGGGTCGAGGCAAGCTGGGAACACCGCAACCTCTTCCCGCCTGAGGGCGCGCTCCGCCTGCGCGGCATACTCGGCACGCAGGAACAGCTGATTGGTGCGACGTTCCGCCGCAACAACTTCGGCGGGCGGGACAAGGTGTTCGCCGCCGACGCGTTCGTCTCCACCATAGATAACGTTGCGTTCAACGCGCGCACCGTGGCGCTGCGAGCGAGTTACGAGCGGCTATCCACTCTCCTGTTCCAGAAGCCGCTCAGTTGGGCGGTCGGGGCCGAAGTGCTGGCAACAGGCGAACGCAACCAGGTGATCGGCGAGCGCCCCCGTCCGCGCCAGACCTATTTCATTGGCTCGATGTTCGGCCGTGCCACCATCGACGGGACCGATTCCCTGCTCGATCCGCGCACCGGATTTCGTCTGAGCGGTTTCCTCGCTCCTGAATACTCGCGGACGCTGGACAACGATTACACGTACCTGCGCGCCCAGGCGGATGCGAGCTATTACCGCCCGGTGGGCGAGCGCCTAGTCCTGGCAGGCCGGGTGCGGGCGGCGACGGTTCAGGGCGCGGAGCTGGAAGGCATCGCTCCCTCGCGGCGGCTCTATGCCGGCGGCGGCAGCTCGGTGCGGGGATATGGTTTCCAGGCTGTCGGGCCGAAGACGATCTTCGGCGAGCCGGTCGGCGGGCGGTCTCTGGTGGAGGCCTCGGTCGAAGCCCGAATCGATACCGGCTTCTTCGATGGAGCCCTGCAGGTTGTGCCATTCCTCGATGCCGCTTCCGTATCGACCTCAAGCACGCCCGATTTCCGCGAGATCAAGTATGGGGCGGGCCTGGGCGTTCGCTACAAGACCTCGTTCGGGCCAATCCGGGTCGACGTGGGCGTTCCGCTCAACCCCGATCCGGAAGACAGCCCGGTGGCGGTCTACGTATCGCTTGGGCAGGCCTTCTGATGTCGGAGGAGGACCCGGTACCTGAAGCCGAGGTTGACGAGCGGCCGCGCGCCCGGCGACGGCGGTGGGTATGGCGATCGCTTGCGCTGCTGCTCGTAATCGTGGCTGGCGCAGTTCTGGTGTTGAACAGCCAGGTCGGCAAACGCTTTGTGGTCGACCGGATTGCCGAGGTCGCACCGGCATCGGGGCTGAGGGTGGGGATTGGCCGCATTGAGGGCAATCTCTACGGGTCAGCCACGCTTTACGACGTGGTCCTGTCCGACCCGAAAGGCCCGTTCCTGACGGTGCCTGAGGTGGACCTCGACTGGCGCCCGCTGTCATGGTTCTCAAGCGGTCTGGACGTGCGCACGCTGGTTGCCCGTGAAGGTAAGCTCACCCGGGTGCCGGAGCTGCTGCCGGGCGATCCCGACGCACCGATCCTGCCCGATTTCGACATTCGGATCGACCGCTTCGCGATTGAAGATCTGACCGTTGCGGCGGGAGTGATCGATGGCGCCGCACATGAGGTCAACCTTGACTCAAGGGTCGACATTCGCGCCGGGCGCGCACTGGTAAAGGCCAACGGCCGACTGGGCGATCAGGACACGCTGGCGCTCCTGCTCGATGCCGAACCGGACCGTGACCGGTTCGATATCGATCTCGATTATCGCGCGCCGCGCGGCGGGGTGGTGGCTGGTTTGATCGGGGCCGAAGCAGGTTATCGGGCGCGGATACTGGGAGACGGGCGCTGGAGCGCGTGGAACGGCGCACTGGTGGCCCGCCGCGATGATGCCCCATTGGCAGCGTTCCAGATATCCAATCGTTCTGGGCAATACCGGATAGCGGGCGAGGCCTATCCGCAGGATCTGCTGGAGGGATTGCTGGCCCAAGCAGTGGGGCAGAAGGTCTCGCTGCTGGCCAACGGTACGCTGGAGGACAGCGTGCTCGAGGGTAGCTTTGCCATGCGCACCGGTGCACTCGATGCCGCTGGCAAGGGTGCGGTCGATCTTGCCGGAAACGCCTTTGACGGCCTGGCCATCGCCGCATCCCTGCGCCAGCCTGAGCTGTTCGGCCCTGACCTGCGGCTCGAAAATGTCCGGCTTGCTGGTACCGTTGACGGGCCGTTCCGCGAGCTTGAGATCAGGCATGTCCTGAACGCCAGCCGGTTGGCGTTTGGCACCACCACCATTGCCCCGGTTACCCAGCAGGGTATCGCGCGGTATGACGGTGTGCGCTGGACGTTCCCGCTCGACGCCTCATTCGGGGCCGTGGAAACGGGTAATGCCCTGGCCGATCCTCGCCTCAGGAATGGCACCCTCAAGGCTACTCTCGTGCTTCAGGGGAACGATCTTCGCTCCGACGATATCGCACTCAACCTGCCCACTGCACAGGCGCGGCTGGCACTGCGCGGCAAGCTGGACAGCGCCGCATTCGGACTGGCGGGTGGCGTCGCAGCCAATGGGCTGGTGTTCGACGATCTCGGCACCGTCAATGCCGGCGCACGGATCGCTTTCCGGACTGCAGCGGGCGTTCCGTGGACCCTCGATGCCAATGTCGACGGCCGGGTCGTCAGGGTCAGCAACGCCACCGTAGCGAACCTGGCCGGGCCCACGATCGCCTTCAAGGGCGGCGTTTCGCTGGGAGCGGCGCGGCCGGTCAACTTCTCGCGCCTGACAATTGATTCAGCCCGCCTCGATGCGGTGCTCGATGGCCGGGTGGAAGGCGGGCGGACCGTGCTTGCCGGGAGCGGGCGGCAGGCTGATTATGGCCCTTTCACGGTCGAGGCTACACTCGATGGTGAAGGTCCGCGCGCCACTCTGGTGCTGGCAGATCCCTTGCCCGCGGCAGGCCTGCGGGACGTGAGGCTGGCGATCGCGCCCGAAGGCGACGGGCTCTCGATCGTAACTTCCGGCCAGTCCTTGCTCGGTCCCTTCGACGGTAGCGGCCTGCTGACCATGCCTCAAGGTGCGCCCGCCCGGCTCGCGATCCGCCAGCTCGAAGTCTGGCGGACGGATGTTACGGGCGAACTCGTCTTCGGCGACGGCGGGCCGAGCGGCCAGCTGGCGCTGGCAGGTGGTGGCATTGATGGCACAATCGGGCTGAGCCCGCGCGCGGGCGGACAGGCCATCGCCGTCAATTTGCGCGCCGCCAACGCCTCGTTCGGCGGGACCACCGCAGTGTCGGTCCGCAGGGCACGGATCGAGGGCAACGGACTGCTGGCGGAAGGCCGCACCACCTTTGCCGGGAACGCCTATGCCGAAGGGGTGACGGTCGGAACGCTGTTCCTCGGCCGGCTTGCCGCACAGGCAAACATCGACAATGGCACGGGCCAGGTCACCGCAGCCCTGTCTGGCCGCCGAGGCAGCCGTTTCGACCTTCAGCTCAACGCAGCCATTGCCCCGCAGCGCGTCTCGGTCGCGGCACGCGGCGAGTATGGCGGCCGGGCAATCCGGATGCCGCGACGCGCAGTCCTGCTGCGCGAGGGCGATGGAGGCTGGCAGTTGCAGCGCACCCAGCTCAATCTGGGCAGCGGAATCGTGCTGGCCGAAGGCACTTTCGGAGGCGGAAGTACTGCGCTTGACCTGCAACTGGCCCGGATGCCGCTGGCCGTGCTGGACGGGGTTGTTCCCGATCTGGGGCTGGGCGGCACGGTATCCGGTCTGGTCGACTATCGCAGCACTGCCAGCGGGCCGCCGACCGGCTCCGCCCGGGTGAAGGTGACCGGGCTGACCCGGTCCGGCCTGGTACTGACTTCGCGGCCGACCGACATGGCGCTGGTCGCGCGGCTTGGCCCTGACCGGCTCGATGCCCGTGCGTCAGTCTCGGAGGGCGGCGAGCGAAGGGGGAGGGTCCAGGCGCGCATCACCGGCCTTCCGCGCAGCGGGGGGTTGGGCCAGCGGCTGCGGGTCGGCACACTGGTAGCACAGCTCCGCTATTCGGGGCCAGCGGACGCCATCTGGCGTCTTGCCGCGGTTGATGCTTTCGACTTCACCGGGCCCCTGTCTGTTGCAGCCAATGTGACCGGATCGATTGCCGATCCGCGCGTGCGCGGCTCGCTGGCCAGTGACGACCTCAGGGTACGCAGCGGATTGAGCGGTACGGATATTCGCAACGCCAAGGTGCGTGGGACATTCTCGGGCTCGCGCTTGCGGCTGACCCGTTTCAGCGGGACAACCAATGGCAGCGGCACGATCGCGGGCAGCGGCACGGTCGATCTCAGCGACCTTGGTGCGCGCGGTCCGGGCCTGGATATCCGGGTCGCCGCCAGCAATGCACGCCTGCTCGACTCCGCCGGGCTGGGTGCCACAGTGACCGGGCCGTTGCGGATCGTTTCCGACGGCATAAACGGCACCATTGCCGGCCGGGTACGGGTCGACCGGGCCAACTGGCGGCTCGGGCAGGCTGCTTCGGCGGAGGACCTGCCCCGGATCCGGACCCGCGAGATCAACCTTCCGGCCGATGTCGCGCCGCGCCGCGCTGCAGCCGGCCAATGGCGTTACCTGATCGACGCACAGGCGCCAGGGCGGGTCGAAGTCGATGGCCTGGGTCTGGACAGCGAGTGGAGCGCGAACGTCCGCCTGCGGGGCACCACCAGCGACCCGCGGATTGGCGGGCAGGCCCAACTGGTCCGCGGCGAGTACACGTTCGCGGGCAGCCAGTTCGAGCTGACGCGCGGCCGGATTGCATTCGATGAGAACGTACCAGTGGACCCACGGCTCGATATCCTTGCCGAAACGGAGCGCGACGGCACGGAGTTCCAGGTCAAGGTGGGCGGGCGGGCCCAGCAGCCGGAGATCACGTTCTCCTCCAGCCCGGCCCTGCCGGAGGAGGAAATCCTCGCCCAGCTCCTGTTCGGCGGCTCGATCAATGAACTCTCGGCCACAGATGCCCTCCAGCTCGGGGCGGCGGTAGCAAGCCTGCGCGGCGGCAGCGGGATTGATCCGATCAATCGCCTGCGGACTGCAATCGGGCTCGATCGCTTGCGGATCGTGAGCGGGGATCCTGCGACCGGGCGCGGAACCGGCATCGCGCTGGGCGAGAACATCGGGCGCCGCGTCTATGTCGAGATCATTACCGACGGCCGCGGCTATACCGCCACCGAAGTGGAATACCGCGTGACCAGCTGGCTTTCCCTGCTCGGTGCGATATCGACTTTGGGGCGGGAGAGCGTCTCGGCGGAAATCAGCCGCGATTACTGATCGGGCGTGGCGTACAGCCTTGCCTCGGCCTCGCGCCGCCGAACCAGGCCCTTCAGCACGCGGCCACCGGCGTAAACCCAGCGGTGAAATTCGCGCTCGGCCGCAGCGTGGTCACCAGCGCGATGGCGATGGGTGAGCGTGGCGCGCGCGATTGCGCCGGTATTGTAATGAAAGCTGACCATGGCATCGAACTGGTTGCGACTGGTGGGGGCAAGGCCGATCGCGCGAGCGACTTCGGCAGCAAACCGGGCGAGGTCAGGATCGAGCCGCGTATCACACTCCTGCTGGGTCCAGATCGTCTGTGGCCCGATGCCTACGCCGGTGGCCCCCCAGCCGATGGTCCAGGGTTCGGAGCCAGTGCCCGGGTCGGGATAAGCGGCAAAGCGCCCGTCCGGCCGGAGCCGCGCACATCCCTCGAAGCGCTTGATCAGGGCCACACCCGCGGGCCCGATGCGGACTGGCTGGGAAGGGCTGCAATTCGGAGGAGTGGTCATGGCGGGCCTCTGAGCTGGAGCGAGGCCAGCACAGGAAGCAGAAAAAATCGCTGTAGGAAAACGCTTTTCTAATGGCTCCCTTTTGGAGCCTGACAAGGACTCTTGACTGACAAGAGCTCTTTACAGTAAAGAGTTCTTGTCAGGCAACGGAGCGATTCGGTGAGGAACCACGTAAAGGACTACCGTGAGGCAGAAGGCTGGAGCCAGGGCGAACTGGCGCGCCGGCTGGGCGTTTCGCGGCAGACCATCAACGCGGTCGAGACCGACAAGTACGATCCATCCCTGCCGCTGGCATTGCGGATGGCCAAGCTGTTTGGCGTCGCCGTGCCTGACCTTTTCATCGACCAGTGGGAGCCAAGCGAATGAATGGTAATCTCGACGTGACGGGGACGAAGCCGAACAAGACCCGCAAGACCGTGCTGTCGCTGGTCTTTGGTGGCCTGGTGGGTTTTCTGGGGGCAACCGGCGTCATCGCGCTGGTTGAAGCAGGTTCCTTCGGGACACCGGACGCCTCGCAGGTGATCGCCCTCCTCGTGGCGCTGATATATCTGCTCACCGGCCTGATGGCGGCACTGGGCGTGGCCGCCCCGCGCATGGGGGCGAAGTTCCTCAACGTCGAGGACGAGGATGAACTGCTGGAACAGAAGCAGGTGCTCGCCGCCAGCGGCTGGGGGATGGTCGCGCTGGGCCTGATGCTGGCGCTGATCGCATTGGGTGGGCCGGGCGGAGTGCTGGATTCGCACTTGGCGCTGGTTGGGGCCGTTCTGCTCGGGGCGATCGGCACCTGGCTCTCGATGCGTTCGGTCAAGCTGGCGGACGAACTGATGCGGGCAACGATGAATGAAGCGGCAGCGACGGCTTATTACTTCGTGTTCGTGGTCATCGGGGGCTGGGCCATGGTGAGCTACCTTGGTTATGTTCCGGTGCCGTCCATGCTTGACCTGCTGACCCTGTTCTGGGCGCTGGTGCTGGTGTCAGCGTTCTGGGCAGCCGGGCGCCGCGGGATGCTCAAGCAGCGATAGTGGCGGTCAGCGCAGGATCAGGAATACGGTGTAGCCCGCATAAAGCGTGATCAGCAGTGCGCCTTCCATGCGAGATATTTTCCAGCCGCTGCGCAACTGGACCAGCAGCAGGGCAGTCACCGCCAGCAGGATCGGCACGTCGAACCGGATGATCTCGGCGGGCACGTCAATCGGGTGGACGATCGCGGTGAGGCCAAGGATGCCGAGCACGTTGTAGATGTTCGATCCGACAATGTTGCCCAGCGCGACATCGGGGTGGCGCTTCCAGACTGCGATCAGGCAGGCGATCAGTTCCGGCAGCGACGTACCCACGGCAACCACGGTGAGCCCGATCACGCTTTCCGACACACCGGCCGCACTGGCAAGTGTGACCGCGCCATCGACCAGCAACCGCGCCCCGAAGATCGCTCCGGCGAGCCCGGCAACGACCATCAGCCCGAGCACCCAGCCATTGTGCGTCTTGGGGGTGGTTTCAGCCGTTTCCTCGATATGACGATGGGCTTCGTCATCGTCGGCCCGTGCCTCTGACCGATAGGCCCACCAGACATAGCCGGTCAGTGCCAGCACCAGCACAGCGCCCATCAGCCATTCGATCCGGCCGGTCAGGATCGCCCCGGCACAGAGCAGGGCCGAACCGCCAAGTGCAATCGAATCCCGTTTGAACGAGGCCGGATTGACCGCCAGTGGCATGATCAGCGCCGAGATGCCCAGGATCAGCAGGATGTTGGCGACGTTCGAGCCGATGACATTGCCCAGCGCAATGCCCGGGGATCCGCCCATGGCCGCCTGGATACTGGTCGCCAGCTCGGGAGTGGAAGTGCCAAACCCGACGATGGTGAGGCCCGCCAGCAAAGGGTTGAAGGATTGCTGGAACTTGTGGGGCTGACCACTGCACGGAACCTATATCCACATCAATTATCCGGTGGTCAGCAACAGCGGGTGGCGCTGGCGCGGGC
>NCJP01000174.1 GCA_002278985.1 Erythrobacter sp. 34-65-8 | reverse complement strand
CGACCAGCGGCACCCGCATCGACCAGTCCTGCGTCATCCGTGCCAGGGCTTCGTAGATCGCGGAATCGCCGTGCGGGTGGTAGTTACCCATCACGTCACCAACGATCTTGGCGCTCTTGCGATAGGGCCGCCCGGCGACAAAGCCGCCTTCCTGGCTGGCGAACAGGATGCGCCGATGCACCGGTTTCAGACCATCGCGCACGTCGGGCAGGGCGCGGCTCACGATCACGCTCATCGCGTAATCGAGGTAGCTGGTCTTCATCTCGTCGACGATATCGATCCGTTCGAATTCGTCAGGCGCGGATGGCGAGGAAAGGGTATCGGTGGCGTCGGTCAAGATGGTTCCATTTCCGTCATTGCGGACAGGTTTTCCTGCGAAAATCCACCCTAGGTGAAGGGGGCGCAAATCGCCACCTTCGTCTTGCCAAATCGCTGGCACGCGGCGAATTTTTCCACACCTCGCTGGGGTTGCCGAAGCGCCCGGTCCGAACCGCACCTGCACAGGCCATTCAAAGCGCGTTCAGCCCGGGGCGGCGATAGGCCGTTGCAATGCGGGGGCTGACGCGGCACTAGCAAGTCGCCAGGCTACGACCCTGCCAGACACACCTTTTAACTACCCTTGGGAGACACCCAGATGTTCGCATTTACCCGCAACACCAGCCGCCGTCCGGGAGCCAGTGCGGCGCTCGCCCTTGCCCTGATGTGCGGCAGCGCGCTCGGCATGGTCGCGCTTGAGGCGCCGGCTGCCGCGCAAAAGAAGAAGAAGGAAGATACCTCGGGCAAGCCCAACTATTCCAAGGGCTTCATTGCCGCTTATACTGCGGCGGAGGCGTTGACCAAGTCTGGCGACAACCAGGGTGCCAAGGCCCAGGTGCCGACGGTGCTGGCCGCCATCGAAACCGATGATGATCGCAATGCGGCAGGCGGCCTGGTGTTCAATCTCGGTGCAGCCCTGTCCGATCAGGCCTTGCAGATGCAGGGCGTGGAAATGATGATCGCCAGCGGCAAGACCGATCCGGCCAAGCTGGGACAGTTCAATTACATCGCCTATCAGCTGGCGTCGCAGGCCGGAAATGCCGAGTCCGCTCGCAAATATCTCGCGTCCGCCATCGACCTCGGCCATACTTTCGAAGGCAAGCTGACAGACGGGACGACCCGCACTTTCGGCCCTGACGACATGCGCGGCATGATGGCCGAGACCTATTTCGATGCAGAAAACTATGCCGGCGGGTTCGATTACCTGCGCCAGCAGATTGCCCAGCGCGTGGCCGCTGGCCAACCGGTGCCGCAATCGTGGATTACCCGCGGCTTGTCGGTGGCTTACACCAACGGCCAGGCCGACTCAGCAGTCGAATTCGGCACGCTGTTCGTGAGGCACTTCCCGTCTGACACCAGCTGGGGCGACGCAATCGCGATCCAGCGCAACATGGTCGATTACGATGCCCAGCACACGCTGGACCTGCTTCGCCTTGCCGCGCGCACCAACGCCCTGCGTGATACCCGGTCCTATGTCGATTACATCGAGGCCGCCGATCCAAGGCGCCTGCCGGGCGAGGTCAAGCGGGTAGTCGAGGCGGGTGTTTCGTCCGGCAAGCTCACCTCGGGTGATGTGTTCGTCAACGAAGCCAGCACGATTGCCAATGCGCGGATTGCCGCAGACCGGGCAGACATGCCGGCGCTTGAGCGCGACGCCATGAAGCCGGGTTCGACCGCCCTGACGGCAACGGCTGCGGGCGATGCTTTCCTCAGCTACCAGGACTGGGCCAAGGCCGAAGCGATGTATTCCATCGCCGCGACCAAGCCCGGGGCTGACCTTGGCCGTGTGCTGACCCGGCTCGGCATTGCTCAGGCTGAGCAGGGCAAGACAGCCGAAGCGATCGAAACCTTCGCCAAGGTGGATGGCTCGCGCAAAAACATCGCCGATCTCTGGACGCTCTACGCTCAGCAGAAGTCCGCTCCGGCAACCTGACCGCTGCGCAAGAGGTAAAAACCGAAGAGGGGCGCGGGGCAATCGGTCCCGTGCCCCTTTTTCGTGTCAGCGCAGGCGGCGCGCGTAATAGTGGCCGTTCTCCCGTCGCTCCACCTTGAACTGGTCCAGCGTCGCGAACAGATCGGACAGGCGTTTGTAGCCGAAGTTGCGCACGTCGAAGCTTGACCGGTTGCCGGCAATCTTGCCGATCTCGCTGAGCGAGGCAAAGCCGTTCTCGTCGCGCTTGGCCGCTTTCCAGGCCGTGCCAAGCAATTCGATCAGGTCTTCATCGATCACCGCCTTGGCAGGTGTGGCAACCGGCTTGCCCGGTTCGGGTTCGTCCTTGGCGTCACGTATCAGCGCATCGATATCGATGAACCGGGTGCAGGCGGACTGGAACGCGACCGGGGTCTTTTCCTTGCTGCCAAAGCCGTAGACGATCAGGCCATCCTGCCGCAGCCGCGTCACCAGAGGGGTGAAGTCGCTGTCAGAACTCATGATCCCGAACCCGTCCACCTTGCCCTGATACAACAGGTCGATCGCGTCGATGGTCATCGCCATGTCAGTCGCGTTCTTGCCTGCGGTCAGGTCAAACTGCTGCTGCGGCCTGATTCCGTATTTGTGGGTGATCTGGTCCCACCGGGCCAGGTTGTTCTTGGCAAAGTTGCCATAGGCCCGCTTGATGTTCACCTGCCCCAGTTCGGCCATGACCGTAAGCACCGGGTCGATGCCCTTGGGCGAGGTGTTGTCGGCATCGATCAGCAGAGCGATATTCTTGAGGGAAGTTTCAGCCATCGGTTACTCCTGACTGCGACACCCTCAGAGTGCAAGCACGTTAGCTGACCGGCTCGAAATCCCCGGTGTCATCGTTAAGCACGTGCAGCACGCCTTCGGAAATCGCGAAGAATGTGCCGCGCAGCTTCAGCTCTCCGCTCGCCTCTTTCTCGCGGATGCAAGGGAAGGTGCGAAGATTGTCGAGGCTGACCCGGACCCCGGCCAGTTCCATCGCCCGCTCGGCCTCGCGCCCTTCGGTTCCGTGCATGGCTGCAATCGGGGCACGCGCCTCGTCGAGCAGGTGGATCCAGTCGGCGATGAAGCCGCCTTCGCCGGGCCGGGCGCCGTGCAGTTCCTGAGTCAGCGCAGCGCGGCAACCGCCGCACATGCCATGCCCCATGACCACGATCTGCCGCACCCTGAGCACCTGGACCGCAAATTCCAGCGCGGCCGAAACGCCGTGCAGGCCCGGTGAGGTCTCGAATGGAGGGACCAGTGCGGCGACATTGCGGACCACGAAAATCTCGCCCGGATCGACGTCGAATATCTGGGCGGGATCGACCCGGCTGTCCGAGCAGCCGATGATCATCAACTTGGGGCTCTGTCCTTCTGCCGCAAGGCGGTCAAACCGGGCGCGCTGCTGGGGATAGCCGTGTTCGCGGAAAC
Source organism: Erythrobacter sp. 34-65-8 (assembly GCA_002278985.1). Classification (GTDB taxonomy): domain Bacteria; phylum Pseudomonadota; class Alphaproteobacteria; order Sphingomonadales; family Sphingomonadaceae; genus 34-65-8. The sequence goes on along the minus strand of NCJP01000174.1, from coordinate 2,599 downwards.
GGCGGTAACCTTCGAGAAGCTGGGAAAACTCTGGCATCAGAACCGCTCCCCCCGGATAACCTCGACGTCCCACATGGTCAGCAGCAGGCCATGGCTGGAAAGGATCGGGGCGAGGTCTTCCGCCAGCGCCATGGCCTTTTCCTGCGGCGCAATGGTGAGGACGAAGACCTTGTCGGTGCCCAGCACCCGCTCTTCGCGCCACTGCCCGTCACGCCCCTTGCCGGAGGTCACCGGAGTGACCGTCCAGCCGGTTATCCCGGCGCGGTCGATCGCGTCTGTCACCCGGCGGGCGAGAGCCGAATCGGCGAGGATTTCGATCCGCTTGCGGATGACGGTTTCGATCATGGGGCAGCTTCTATCATGGGAATGGTGCGGCTTCTCCCGCCAACATGGTCGCAAATGCAGTGATGAGGCCAATGTTGACGAGAATGTTGAACGGGAAAGGCGCTGGCGCACAGGACCCCGAAGGCAGCGGTCGAGCCCAGGTCCAGCCCGATCGCATGGCCCGCCAGCGTTCCGAGCGCGCCATTGACCAGGGGCAGCGCGATGGCAATCGTGGCGAGCCGCCAGGTGACCGATCTTGAGTCCATCATCCGCCGCGCGGCAATCAGGCCCATGTCGAGCAGGAACAGACACAAGACGCCCTTGAAGCCCGCATTGAAGAACGGTGATACCTCGGCAAAGCCATCCGGCCCCGCGATCATGCCGATCGCAAAGGCGCCCAGCAGCAGCACGACCGAAGCGTTGAGGAACACTTCGTGGAACAGTTCGCCCCGTCCGCGCCCTGGCTGGCTGGCCAATCCGCGCGCCAGAAGCAGACCGGTCAGGATCGCCGGCGTCTCCATCGCGGCAAGTACCGCGACCATGTACCCCTGCGGAACCAGCGACGACGCCGTGAGGATCTCGACCGCGGTGACATAGGTCACCACACTGACTGACCCGTAATGGGCTGCCACTGCGCCCGCGTTGATGCGGTCGAGCTTGCCAAAGCCGCGCAGCAGCGCGTTGGCAATCAGCGGCAGCAGAAAACTGGCTGCCACTCCGATCAGCAGGGCGCTCAGCACGCTCGAATCAATGCCGGACTCTGCCACCGCCACGCCGCCCTTCAGCCCGATGGCGGCCATGAGATAGAGCGACATGCCCTTGGCAATGGCCTCAGGAATCGCGAGGTCCGACCTCGCAAACGCCGCAAGCAGCCCCAGCACAAAGAACAGCACGACCGGAGAGGTGAAAGTCTGGATAACTGTCGCGTCCATGGTGCTCCGCTAATCGAGGCTTGCCGTTACGGCAATCCTGCAGGCGGTTTCTTCCCCACACCCTGTCAGAAACGCCCGATAAACGCCCCATACGCGCCCCATACGCGCCCCATACTCACCATTGCGTCAGTGCCTTGGCGAGCCTAGATGGCGTGGCATGAACGACCTCTCGAGCGCACCCCAGACCGAAACAGAGCGTCCGGCACGCCAGCGCAAGCCGGACTGGATCCGCGTCAAGGCGCCGACCAGCGAAGGCTATCACGAGACGCGCCGCCTGATGCGCGATCTCAACCTCAACACGGTGTGCGAGGAAGCCGCCTGCCCGAATATCGGCGAGTGCTGGAGCAAGAAGCACGCGACGGTCATGATCCTGGGCGACGTTTGCACCCGCGCCTGCGCGTTCTGCAACGTCAAGACGGGGATGCCCCGCACGGTCGATCCCATGGAACCGGACAATGTCGCCATTGCGGCGGGCAAAATGGGTCTCGAGCACATCGTCATCACGTCGGTTGACCGGGATGACCTGCCAGACGGCGGGGCGGGGCAGTTCGTCAAGGTGATCAAGGCCCTGCGGCGCGAGACACCAGGCACCACGATCGAAATCCTGACCCCCGATTTCAGGGGCAAGATGCGCCCGGCCGTCGAGGCGATCTGCGAAGCCGGGCCGGATGTCTACAACCACAACCTCGAAACCGTACCCCGGCTCTATCCCACCATTCGCCCCGGTGCGCGTTACTACGCATCGCTCCGGCTGCTGGAAGAGGTCAAGCACCACGACCCGATGATCTTCACCAAGTCCGGCATCATGCTGGGGCTGGGTGAGCAGCGGCTGGAAGTTCATCAGGTGATGGATGACATGCGCAGTGCCGATGTCGATTTCATCACCATGGGGCAATATCTCCAGCCGACCCCGCGCCATGCCAAGGTCGAGGATTTCGTCACGCCCAAGGCCTTCGCCGCATACGGCGCGATTGCGCGGGCAAAGGGCTTCCTGCAGGTGGCAGCCAGCCCCCTCACCCGGTCGAGCTACCATGCGGGCGACGATTTCGCCCAGATGAAGGCCGCCCGCGAAACAAAGCTGGCCAAAGGACGCGGCTGATGCCGGGCATCCGCGAACAGAGGACGGTGCCCTACAGCGCGGCCCAGATGTTCGATCTGGTCGCCGATGTGGCCCATTACAGGGAGTTTCTGCCCTGGGTGGTGGCCACCCGGATCCGGTCTGACAGCGAGAGCGAAATGATTGCCGACATGGTAGTCGGATTCAAGAGCCTGCGGGAGAGTTTCACCTCCCGCGTCCTGAAAGAGCGGCCCGGCAAGATTGAAGTCATCTACGTCGACGGGCC
>NCJP01000173.1 GCA_002278985.1 Erythrobacter sp. 34-65-8 | reverse complement strand
TCGGCTGGCTGCTGGTGGGGGCCGCAGCCCTGTTCCTTGCGACCGACCTGCTTGAGACGATCGCCCAGCTGGTCCAGCTGCTCGGCCAGCGCGGCAGCGACGGGTTGGCGACGCTTGCTGCCACCGTCCAGCCGGTCAAGATGGTGGCCTGGCTGGTGACCTTCTTCGGCGTGATCGCGGGCCTTGTCGTTCGTCGAATTTCGCCGCCTGCCGATTGAAAACCCCGCCCAACGGGTCCAGACCGGTTTCATTCGAGACCAGCCGATACCAGAGGACTGACCGATGAAACTTGCCACCGTCGCGCTGGCTGCGCTTGCCGCCTCGCTCGCCGCGCCTGTCTGGGCTGACAACCACGCCGCCCCGGCCGAGGTCACAGCACCCGCCCACCCGATGACGCCCGCAGGTGCTGCTGCCTGGGTGGCTGAAGTGGAGCAGGAACTGTTCGACTATTCGCTCGAAGCGAGCCGGGTCTACTGGGTCAATGCCACCTACATCACCGAGGATACCGACGCCCTGGCCGCCGCCATCGGAGCCAAGGGCACGGAGATGAGCGTCCGCTATGCGCTTGAGGCGGCCAAGTATGCGACCGTTCCCGGCCTCGATCCGGAGGTTGCACGCAAGCTCACCATCCTGCGCACCGGGATCGTGCTGCCTGCGCCCACCACCGAGGGCGCGGCGACCGAGCTGAACGACATCGCGACCCGGCTCAACAGCCAGTACGGCAAGGGCAAGGGCACGCTCAACGGCCAGCCGATTTCGGGTTCCGACATCGAGGCAGAGATGGGCAACCTTGAACGCACTCCGGCCGAACTGGCTGAAATGTGGGCCAGCTGGCACACCAATGTCGGCGCGCCGATGAAGGACGATTACGCCCGCATGGTCGCCATCGCCAACGAAGGCGCGAAGGAACTGGGCTTCAGCGATACCGGCGCGATGTGGCGCTCCAACTATGACATGAGCCCGGAAGAGTTCGCGGCGACGACCGAGCGGCTGTGGCAGGAAGTGAAGCCGCTCTATGACAGCCTCCACACCTATGTCCGCTGGAAGCTGAACGAGAAGCATGGCGACGCGATCCAGCCGAAGACCGGCCCGATCCGCGCCGATCTTCTCGGCAATATGTGGGCGCAGGAATGGGGCAATATCTACCCGCTGGTGGCTCCGGCTGGCGCGGGCGATATCGGTTATGACCTGACCGAGCTGATTGCCGCCAAGGGCCTGACGGAAATCGACATGGTCAAGGCGGGCGAGCAGTTCTTCGGTTCGCTCGGTTTCGCACCCTTGCCGGAAACGTTCTGGACCCGTTCGATGTTCGTCAAGCCAGCCGACCGGGAAGTGGTCTGCCACGCCAGTGCGTGGGATATCGACAACAAGGACGATATCCGCATCAAGATGTGCATCAAGCGCAACGGCGACGATTTCGTGGTGATCCACCACGAGCTCGGCCACAATTATTACCAGCGTGCCTACAAGGATCAGAGCTACCTGCACCTGAACGGCGCCAATGACGGATTCCATGAAGCGATCGGCGATATGGTCGCGCTCTCGATCACGCCGGAATACCTCGTCCAGATCGGGATGCTCGAACGCAGTCAGGTGCCCAGTGCGGACAAGGACATCGGCCTGCTGCTGCGCCAGGCGATGGACAAGGTTGCCTTCCTGCCGTTCGGCCTGCTGGTGGACCGCTGGCGCTGGGGCGTGTTCGACGGCTCGATCGCCCCGCAGGACTACAACACCGCCTGGACCGGTCTGCGCACGCAGTACCAGGGCATCGTTCCGCCGGTCGAGCGCCCGGCCGATGCCTTTGATGCGGGCGCGAAGTATCACATCCCCGGCAACACGCCTTACACCCGCTATTTCCTTGCCCGCGTATTGCAGTTCCAGTTCTATCAGGCAGCGTGCGACGCCGCCGGGTGGAAGGGGCCGCTCCACCGCTGCTCGTTCTATGGCAACAAGGAGGTGGGCGGGAAACTCAACGCCATGCTGGAAATGGGCGCGAGCAAGCCCTGGCCGGATGCGCTGGAAGCCTTTGCCGGTACCCGCGAGATGAGCGGTAAGGCGATGGCGGAATACTTCGCCCCGCTCAAGAAGTGGCTCGACGAGCAGAACAAGGGCAAGCCCCGGGGATGGTGAGCCCGCTTCGCCCGGCTTCTCTGGCGCTCACGGCCTCGCTGGCCTTGCTGGCGGGCTGCATGACCGCGCCCGAGCAATCGACCGGCGTTGCCGGGGCGGACGGGGCGGCGGTGTTCGTCGCCAACAAGCGCGGCAACACACTGACCCGGATTGCGCTGTCCACCGGCTACAAGACGGCCGAGGTACCAAGCTGCACCAACCCGCACGAGCTGGCGACGTCTCCGGACGGGCGGCACGTGGCACTGGCCTGCTATGGCGGAACAACTGTCGCCCTGTTTGACACCGTCACGCTCGCCACTGTCACCGCCATCGATCTGGGTGACAAGGCGCGGCCGCACGGCGTCGAATGGCACGCCAACGGTTCGATCTATGTCACGGCAGAAGGGCGTCAGTCGATCTTCCGGATTGTCGATCCGCTGGGCGCGAAGCCTGACCTGCTGGAGTTTTCGACCGGCCAGCCGGGCAGCCATATGCTGACCGTCAGCCCCGACGGCCGCCACGCCTGGACCACGGACCTTGGCGCAGGCACGGTGACTCTGGTCGATCTCGTCACCCGCCGGGCGCCGCGCTCGGTCAAGGTCGGGCTGGAGCCGGAAGGGATCGATCTGTCCCCCGATGGCAAGGCGCTGTGGGTGTCGGCCCGCCGTTCGGACAAGGCAATCGAGCTCGATCCGATGACGCTGGCGGTGCGGCGCGAAGTGCCGACCGGCCGCTTCCCGCTGCGGCTGGCGATCAGGCCGCAGGGCGACGTTGCCGTCACCTCCGACCTTGCCGATGGCTCTCTGTCGATCGTCAGTCTCGATCGGGCGGAAACTATTCGCACGATCGCCGTTTCCTCTCCCGATGAGGCCGAGCAGCGCCAGCAAGTTACGATCTTGTGGTCCGGTGACGGGCGGCGGATCTACGTGGCCGAAACCGGCACCGATACGGTGGCCGAAGTGGACTATGCCAGCGGCAAGGTCCTCCGGCGCCTGGCAGCGGGTGAGGGCGGCGACGGCCTTGCGATCCTGCCACAGGGGTTCGGTGGCAAACGCTGACAAGCAGCTGGTGGGGTGGCGCGAACGGGTCGGCCTGCCGGACCTGTTCGACGGGCTGATCCCGGCCAAGATCGACACCGGCGCGAGGACATCCTCGCTCCATGCTACAGGGATCGAGCGTTATCTGGCCGGGCGGCGCAAGATGGTCCGCTTTCTGCTCGATGTGGGCGGCGGTGCCAGCGAACCGGTCGTTTGCGAGTTGCCCCACGCCGATCATCGCATTATTACCAGTTCCAACGGCCAGTCGGAAGAACGCCTGATTATCAAGACCCGGATTGCCATCGGGTCGCACGTGTTCCGTGCCGAGTTCAGCCTCACCGACCGGTCTGACATGAAATTTCCCATTTTGGTGGGCAGGACGGCGTTGCGACGGGGCTTTCTCGTCGATTCGTCCCGTTCTTACCTGCAGTCGGGCGCCGCTGAGCGCCGAAGGATTCTGCGATGAAGATCGCCATGCTTGCCCGTAATGCCGACCTCTATTCGCACAAGCGCCTGGCCGAGGCGGCCGATGCGCGTGGCCATTCGCTGCAGGTGCTCAACACCTTGCGCTGCACGGTCAACATCGCCAGCCATCGCCCCACGGTGCGCTACAATGGAGAACCGGTGAACGGGTTCGACGCCGTCATCCCCCGCATCGGTGCTTCCATCACCAGCCGCGGCGGCATTGCCGACCTGGCACTGCGCAGCTCGGCCAAACGCGTCGTCACCACCGGCTGTGGCCAGGGCACGGTGTACGCCGATCTGATGAACGAGGTCGGCACCACCGAGCTCGACCCGCACACCCGCATCCG
>NCJP01000172.1 GCA_002278985.1 Erythrobacter sp. 34-65-8 | reverse complement strand
GATGAAGCCGGCCACGCTGATGATGGGCTACGGCTATGATCCGATGCTGTCGGAAGGCTCCTTGAAGGCCCCGATTTTCCTGACCAGCACCTTCGCGTTCGAAAGCGCGGCGGCAGGCAAGCGCCACTTCGAAGGCATTACCGGCCAGCGCCCCGGCGGCGCCGAGGGGCTGGTCTATTCGCGCTTCAACGGCCCGAACCAGGAAATCCTCAAAGACCGTCTCGCCATCTGGGACGGGGCGGAGGACGCGCTGTGCTTTTCCAGCGGGATGACCGCGATCTGCATCCTGATGCTGGCCTATTGCTCGGCTGGCGACGTGATCGTCCACTCCGGCCCGCTCTATGCGGCCAGCGAAGGCTTCGTCGCCAAGGTGCTGAGCCGGTTCGGCGTGACCTATGTCGATTTCCCCGCCGGGGCCACCCGTGCTGAGTTGGACGCAGTGATGGAGAAAGCCAAGGCGCAGGCCGCATCCAGCGGCGGCAAGGTGGCCATGATCTACCTCGAAAGCCCTGGCAACCCGACCAATGCCCTGGTCGATGTCGAGGCGGTGCGCGATGCCCGCAATGCCGCGTTCGATCCCGCCGTCACCCCCATCGCGATCGACAACACCTTCCTCGGCCCCCTGTGGCAGCGGCCGATCGACAACGGGGCAGACATCGTCTGCTACTCGCTCACCAAGTATGTCGGCGGCCATTCCGATCTGGTCGCAGGCAGCGTTTCCGGTGCCAAGCGGTGGATGGACCCGGTGCGCGCCCTGCGCAACACCATGGGCGGGATCGCCGATCCCAACACGGCGTGGATGCTGCTGCGCAGCCTCGAAACGGTCGAACTGCGGATGGAGCGCGCCGGGCGCAACGCTGAGAAAGTCTGCGCCTTCCTCAAGCAGCACCCCAAGGTGGAGGGCTTGGGCTATCTCGGCATGATCGACGACCCGCGCCAGCAGGACATCTACCACCGCCACTGCACCGGTGCAGGCTCGACCTTCTCGGTGTTCATCACGGGCGGCGAGGCGGAATGCTTCCGCTTCCTCGACAGCCTCAAGGTCGCCAAGCTGGCGGTCAGCCTGGGCGGCACCGAGACACTCGCCAGCCACCCGGCGAGCATGACGCACCTGTCCGTCCCCCCCGCCCGCAAGGCTGCGCTGGGCATTACCGACAACCTCGTTCGCATCTCGGTCGGCATCGAAGACCCGGACGACCTGATCGCCGACTTCGAACAGGCGCTGGCGGCGGTCTGAGGCCATGACGCGGATCGGCTTTCTCGCCTGCCAGGGCACCTTGCCGGGATCGCCGGTCCGCCGCGCTGACGCGCATGAGCACGATTGCCAGGTCGAGGCCTTGCGCGCGGGGTTCGATCCCGCCGGTCTCGAACTGGTCGAGCTGGACTGGCGCGCACCGCTTGACCTGTTCGCGGGCCTGCCACTGGTCCTGCTCGGAACGGTGTGGGACTATCAGGACCACGAGGCCGCATTCCTCACCCGGCTGGAACAGTTGGCCGCGCTCGGCATCACGGTCTGCAATCCTGCCAACATGGTCCGCTGGAACATCGACAAAAGCTACCTGCGGGATCTGGCAGCGGCAGGCGCGCCGGCCATCCCGACGCTGTGGCCGGATGACCCGACCGGGGCCGAGATTGCCGCGGCGTTCGACCACTTCGGCTGCGATGATCTGGTGATCAAGCGCCGGGTCGGCGCCGGTGCAGAAGGGCAGTTGCGTTTCAGCCGCGAGACCGCCCCGCCTGCCGACTGGCGCTATGGCCACCGCGCCATGGTCCAGCCGTTCCTGCCGGAGATCCTCGCGGACGGGGAAACCAGCTTCCTGTTCGTCGACGGGCAGTTCAGCCACGCGGTGCGCAAGACGGCGGCGCCGGGCGATTACCGCATCCAGTCGATCTACGGCGGGCAGGAGCGGGCGGTCATGCCGCCGCCGGAAGATATTGCCGCCGCACAGGCGGTGGTCAGAGCCATCCCCGGCGAGACACCGCTCTACGCCCGCATCGACATGATCCGGCACCAGGGCGCGCTCGCTGTCATGGAGGCGGAGCTGATCGAGCCTTATCTCTATCCCCGGCAGGGCCCTCGCCTTGGGGACATGCTGGCGCAAGCGGTGCTCAGGCGGCTAGGCTGATCTTGCTGCCTTGTCTTCACTCCGGTTGAAACGCTTTCCTACATCCGCGCGGTGTGGCAGCGTATTCCGATCAATGCCGATTGTCGCCACCCCCCCGCCCCCCGAAGGCACAGGTGTCAAGTGCCGGAAAGTCACATCAAGTCATTGTAAATGAATATAAAAATAGCTCGAAAAGGTGCTTGACAGGGTGTCAAGTTCGTCAAGCGTCAAGAGAGGGGGAAGAACCATGACCGACAACCGCAAGCCCGTATTCCTCGTGATCGGCGCAGGAGGGGGCATCGGCGGGCACTGCGCCATGCGTTTTGCTGCAGGCGGGTACCATGTGGTCTGCGCGCGGCGTTCGGACGCAGACGCGCTGGGCGAACTGGTTGGCCGGATCGAGGCCGCCGGCGGTTCGGCCACCGGCACCCTGCTCAATGCTGCCGAGGACGGTTCAATCGAAGACCTGGTCGAGCGGATCGAGCGCGACATCGGCCCGATCCACACCGCGCTGTACAATCTCGGCGCGCAGATCGGCAATCGCAGCCTCGAGAACACGCCCCACAGGATTTTCGAACTCGGCTGGCGGTTGGGCACGTTCGGCGTATTCCGCCTCGCCCATGCCGTGTTTCCCGCCATGGTTGCGCGGGGGACTGGCACCCTGCTGGTCACCTCTGCCACTGCAGGGGTGCGCGGCAATGCCGGTCAGCACAGCCATGCCGCTGCGATGGGTGGACGGCGGATGCTGTGCCAGACCCTCAACGCCGAATTCGCCCCGCAGGGCATCCACGTCGCCCATGTGGTGATCGATGGGCCGGTTGACTCTCCGCCCCTGCGCAAACTGCTGGGCGACCGGTGGGAGGGGTTTGCCGCAGCCAAGGGCACAGGCGGGATTATCGATCCGGCGGTTCTGGCGGAAACCTACTGGCACCTCGCCAGCCAGCCGAAAAACTGCTGGACCCACGAACTGGACGTGCGGCCGCACAGCGACGTGCCCTGGTGGAATGACAACCCTGCGCCCGAGATTGATGCGCGGTAAGGCCTGCTAACCCTTCCACTCGCGCCGTTCCTCGGCGGCGCGGAGCACTTCGTAGGCGACCTGGATGGCGTGGAACTGCTTGGCGGCTTCGGCATCACCCGGCTTGACGTCCGGGTGGACCAGCTTGGCCATGTCGCGCCAGGCCTTCTTGATGGCGGTGAAGTCGGCATCCGATTCCAGCCCCAGCAGCTCAAGTGCGCGCATTTCGTCGGCGCTTCGGCTTCCGTCGCCGCTGCCGGCCCAACTGTAATGCGCGGCCTCGGCGTAACCCGCGTTGTCGCGCTGCTCGGTCCGGGTGCGCTCCTGCCGCTCGGCTTCCTCAAGCCCCTCGAAATAGTCCCACTTGGAGTTGTATTCGGCCGCATGGCGCTGGCAGAAATACCACCGCTCCGGGCTGTTGGGTGCCTTGGGGGCCGGACAATCGCCGCGCTCGTCGCACCCGAACCGGTCACACAGCCGCACCGTCACCGCATCACGCGCCGAGCCGTACCCGCGCCAGCGCGGGAAACCCCAGTCATTCGAGCGGCCGCCGCGGGCCATCAGCGCACCCGCCCCGCTGCCTTACAAGTCGTTGGTCTCTTGGTCATCACGGTCCGTCTAGGCGCACTTGCTGCGGGGCGAAAGGCGCTGCAATACGTTTCGACTTGAAATGTTGCATTGCAATACAAATTTCATCACTTCCCGCTAGCAGCCGGCGCGGGTGGGCGGAGACACGAGCGACCATGAGCAGGCAATTGTCCATTTCGTCCGCCGTATCGGTGCTGGCCATGGCGCTGTTCGCGATGGCTTACGGGCCCTCCGCGCACGCACCGGCCACT
>NCJP01000171.1 GCA_002278985.1 Erythrobacter sp. 34-65-8 | reverse complement strand
GCCAATATCATCGTCGGCATCGTCGGTGCGCTGATTGGTAACCTCCTGCTGGCGCCACTGCTTGGTTTCGGCGGAAGCATCCAGACTTTCGACCTCGGGTCGTTCGTGATTGCCATTCTCGGCGCGATTATCCTGCTGGCGATCGTCAATCTCGTTCAGCGTGGTCGCGTCCGGTAAATCCGGAAGATCATGTTGCCTCATGCGGCGGGGTGCTCCATCAGGAGCGCCCCGCCGTTTTGCATTTGGCTTTCGTCGGGCACAAATGTCATCGGTCGAGCCCGCAATTGCGCTGTGGCACTGCCAAGGCTAGGCCTTGCACGCGGTGATATATACCGATAATACACTTCCGGTAACCACAGGGCTGTGCTGCGCGATGAATTATGAAACCACCATCCGGTCCGAAGCTGCTGAGGCATACCGGCCTGATATCAGCCAGTTCGAGGATGCTCCTGCCGGAAACCGCAAGAAGTGGGTTGCGATCGGGATTGCCATCCTGTTCGCCGGGGCACTTGCGGTTTATTTCCTGGTGGCTGGCGGTGAGAACGGCGCCGTTGGAGCCGGCGACGATGCGAGCCAGCGGCCTGCCATTACCGTCATCGCGCCGGGGCAGACCACGATTGCCGGCATGATCACTGCCACCGGAACGCTCGCTGCACGCCGTGAAATGCCGGTGGGCGTGGTGGGTGAAGGCGGGCGCGTGGTATCTGTCCCCGTCGAGGCTGGCCAGTGGGTCAGCCAGGGGCAGGTGCTGGCCGTGATTGACCGGTCGGTTCAGGTCCAGCAGGCGCAGAGTTCCTCGGCCCAGATCGAAGTCGCGCGTTCGGATGCGCGGCTCGCCCAGGCCAATCTCGACCGCGCGCTGCAGCTGGTCGAGCGCGGGTTCATCTCCAAGGCCGACGTTGATCGCCTGACCGCGACGCGCGATGCCGCCGCCGCGCGCGTGAAGGTGGCCGAAGCGCAATACCGCGAGCTGCTCGCCCGCAATGCCCGCCTCAACATCGTTGCCCCGGCTGCCGGGCTCCTGCTGACCCGCGCTGTCGAGCCGGGGCAGACCGTCGGTGCTGGCACGCCGGCCCTGTTTACGATCGCCCGTGGCGGTGAGATGGAATTGCTGGCCGAAGTCGGCGAAGTCGAACTGGCGCAGCTCTCGACCGGAGTTGCGGCAACGATCCGGCCAGTGGGCACGGACAAGGATTTCACCGGCCAGGTCTGGCAGTTGGCTCCGGTTATCGACGCGCAGCGGCGCCAGGGTACGGCGCGTATCGCGCTGCCCTATGCCCCTGAACTGCGGCCCGGCGGATTTGCCACGGCCACGATTTCGAGCGGTACTGTCGTCGCGCCAGTTCTGCCGGAAAGCGCGATCCTGTCGGATGATGAAGGCAGCTTCGTCTACATCGTCGGCAAGGAAAACAAGGTCGAGCGGCGCCGGGTCGAAACAGGTCTGGTCAGCGCCAACGGCATTGCCGTGGTCAAGGGCCTCGCCGGAACCGAGAAGGTCGTCCTGCGGGCCGGCGGGTTCCTCTCGCCGGGCGAGACGATCCGGCCCGTACTTGCCAAGGCGGGGAGCTGATTTCCCATGAACTTCCGTAACATCTCAGCCTGGTCGATCCGCAACCCGATCGTTCCGATCATCCTGTTCCTCGCGCTGACGCTGGCAGGGATCCTGAGTTTTGCGGACATGGAGGTCCAGAACGACCCCGACATCGAATTCCCCGCCGTCTCGGTCAATATTGCCCAGCCGGGGGCCGCGCCGTCGGAAATCGAGAACCAGATCACCCAGCGGGTCGAATCGGCGATCCGCGGGGTCGAAGGGGTGAAGAACATCAATTCGACGGCCCGTGAAGGCTCGTCGAGTACCTTTGTCGAATTCGAAATCGGCAGCGACATCGGACAGGCGGTCAACGAGGTGAAGGCCGCGATTGATCAGACCCGGGGCGAGCTTCCTGAAGGGATCCTCGAGCCGCAGGTCTCACGGGTGCAGACCTCGTCCGACCCGATCGGTTATTTCGCCGTCACCGCGCCGGACATGACCATCGAACAGCTCAGCTGGTTCATCGACGATTCGGTGGCCAAGCGCCTGCTGACCATTGAAGGCATGGCGGACGTATCGCGCGGCGGCGGGGTCAGCCGCGAGATCCTCGTGACGCTCGATCCAGCCCGGATGCAGTCGTTCGGGGCGACCGCCAGCCAGATCAACGCCGCTCTGCGCCAGGTCAACGTCGATGCCGCCGGCGGGGTTGCTGAAATTGCGGGATCGCGCCAGTCGGTGCGGGTGCTCGGCAATGCCGACACCGCCTTCGCCCTGTCGCAGACCCGGATCTCGCTGGGCGGAGGGCGGACGATCAAACTGGCCGATATCGCCGACGTGCGCGACAGCTACGGCGAAATCCGCTCGATGGGGAAGATCAACGGCAAGCAGGTCGTCACCTTCGGCATCAGCCGTGCCCGCGGCGCGTCTGACGTTTCGGTCTATGATTCGGCCGTAGCGGAAATGGACGCGATGGCAGAAGAGAACCCGGGTGTGAGCTTCACGCCTCTGTTCACTTCGGTCGATTACACCAAGGCGCAGTATTCCAGTTCGATGGCGGCCATGGTGGAAGGGGCCATTCTTGCTGTCGTGGTGGTCTTTTTCTTCCTGCGGGACTGGCGTGCGACCATCATCGCGGCGCTCGCCATTCCACTTTCGGCGATCCCCACATTCTGGTTCATGGACCTGCTCGGGTTCACGCTCAACACGCTCTCGCTGCTCGCGCTGGGGCTGGTCGCCGGGGTGCTGGTCGACGATGCCATCGTGGAAATCGAAAACATTGTCAGACACATGCGAATGGGCAAGAGTGCCTATCAGGCCTCGATTGACGCAGCGGACGAAATCGGCCTGCCGGTAGTCGCGACCACCTTTTCAATCGTGGCGGTGTTCCTCCCGGTCGGCCTGATGCCGGGTGTTTCCGGCCAGTTCTTCAAGAATTTCGGGCTTACGGTGGTTGCCTCCGTGCTGATGAGCCTGCTCGTCGCGCGCATGATCACGCCCATGGTCGCGGCCTATTTCCTCAAGGCCAAGGGCCACGCCAGCCACGGCGAAGGGCCGATGATGGACCGCTACGAGCGGCTGTTGCGCTGGACGCTCAACACCGGAACGGCCGATGCCATGCGGGCGCAGCTGGAGCCCGTGCGGGGTCGCTGGTGGCACGTGCTGATCGGGACAGTGCTGTTCCTGCTGCTGGGCGCGGTGTTTTTCGGCACAGTGTTCGCCGTGCTGACTGGCCTTGCCAGCGTCGCGGGTCCGGCCGTGGATATCGCGACCTGGAAGGGCATGCTAACGTTCCTGCCCGGCTTCCTGGGCCAGATCATCGGCTTCATACTGGCTTTCGGCCTGATGCTGGCAGCCCTTGGCGTTGCCACTGTTGCCGCATGGTTCGCCACCCGCCTTGTCGCGTTCCTGCTGCGGCTGATTGCGCCGGTTCTCGGACGCCATTTTTCGCAGTGGTTTGCCTACCGTCTGGGCCGGTTCCGCGCCCGGATGCATGACCACCGCAGCTGGATGATGGGTATCGGGCTTGGCTCGCTGGCGTTGACAGTCATGATTGGCGCCTCGCTGCCGGCACAGTTCTTCCCTGACATCAACGGTGACTACACCCAGGTGCGGATCGAAATGGTGCCAGGCACCACGCTGCGGCAAACGGAAGCGGTAGCGGACCAGGTGGCCGCGATTGTCAACCAGCGTCCCGAGGTCGAGGCCGCCCTGCAGCGGGTCAACGAAGGCAACGGGCGCGTGTTCATCACGCTCAAGCGCGATCGTGACATCACTCAGCAGGAATTCGAGCGCGAACTGACGCCTGCCTTCCAGAACATTGCCGATGCGCGGGTTTCGTTCTTCAGCTTCCAGGGCGGTGGCGGCGGCGGGACCGGGCGGCCGGTCTCGGTCATGCTGTCCGGTTCCGATCCGGAACTGCTCAACAGCACGGCGGC
>NCJP01000170.1 GCA_002278985.1 Erythrobacter sp. 34-65-8 | reverse complement strand
AAGGCGGTTTCAGCGCGTTACCAGGCAATCCTGGCCAGACCGCTTGAGGCTGTTGCAGGCCGACTGCGCCTCACCCTGACTGGCAAACCCGCCGGCCAGAAGCTTGGTCACGTTGCCAGCCGGCACGAGCAGCCTCTCCCTTCCGGCGATTGCCGGGTTGGCGGAGAGCCGGCTCCACAGACGTTCCGCATTGCCCTTGACCCCGAAAGCACCGAGCTGGACCTTCCAGGGCCCGCCCGTGGCAGACCGCGCTGCAGCGGGCGCCGGAACGACAGCAGGCGCAGGGGCGGGCCGCGCGGGCGCGGGAGCCGCACCGGCGACGCGCGGCAGAGTTGCCGGCACGGTGACTGGCGCAGAGCCGCGAGGAATGAAGTCCGCCCCCGCACTTTCCGGACTCTCGGTGCCGGTCACCCGCTCCGCCTCGGCAACCGCCGCCTGCGCTGCAGCGACCGAAGGCGCGACGCCGACCGAGGCAATTCTTCGCGGAATCTGCGAGGCGCCGCGCGGCGCTATAACCGGGGGAGGCGGAGCGGCGTCGCTCGCTTCCCTGCCCATGGCAAGATCCACCGCGGCCAGCTGCTGGCCGCGCCGAACATCCGATTCCTGCTTTATCTGCCCCGCCAGAACCTGCGCTTGCTGCCGCTGGGTGAGGGGGATGAAGGTGTCCATCTGCTGCAGTGCAGGCGCGGCCTGCGGAAGCTCGGCACTGTTAGCCAGTGTCAGCAGGGCATAGGCCCTGACCCAGTCCTTCTCCACCATGTCGCCATTGAAGTGGGCAATGCCGAGAAGGTACTGCGCGCGCGGATCCCCGCGTTCGGCAGCGGCGGTAATGTAGGGCATGGCCTCTGCCTGCCGGCCATCCTGAAACAGCAGCAAGCCATAGTTGTCGGCGGCCTTGATATGGCCCTGCGCCGCCGCCTTGGCGTAGAACACCTCAGCCTGCTTCGCATTGGCTTCGACCCCGCGGCCAAGACGATAGGCCTGCGCCATGTTGAACTGCGCGTCGGGATCGCCCTGCGCCGCCGGATCCTGCCATTCGCGAACGGCCGCCGCGTAATCGCCCTGAGCCCAGGCATCGACGCCGCGCTTGACATCGGCGAGCGCCGGGGCCGCCACGGCCATCAGGCCGCCGCCGGCAAGCAGCAACAAGGTTTTTCGGATCGACATACCGGTCATTTCGCCCCTTCGAACACGGTCGAGTAGGAGCCTGTCATAGTGAATGCCCCGTTAGCAAAAGGTTTCTTGTGACCGGTCTTCCCGTTCCGGCACACAACCGCAGCACAATTTACCCGCAGGCCTGGCCCGCAAGGTTCGATGTTAACCCTAAATTAGGGGCATCCTGCGATCCCATCGCTCGATCCCGCATTTTAGGCGGGCAAGCACGGCAGCTTTTAACGGGGGACCAGCCTTGCGGGTACTGGCTTTGGCATCGCAGAAGGGCGGCTCGGGAAAGACCACTCTTTCCGGGCATCTCGCAGTTCAGGCGCAGCGCGCCGGTGCGGGGCCTGTTGTCCTGATCGACATCGATCCGCAAGGATCGCTGGCCGACTGGTGGAACGAGCGCGAGGCGGAATATCCCGCCTTCGCCCAGACCACCGTGGCCCGGCTTGCCAGCGACCTTCAGGTCCTGCGCCAGCAGGGCTTCAAGCTGGCAGTCATCGACACCCCCCCGGCCATCACCATGGCAATCCAGTCAGTCATCGGTGTTGCGGAACTGATCGTGGTGCCCACCCGCCCGAGCCCGCATGACCTGCGCGCCGTGGGTGCCACCGTCGATCTTTGCGAACGGGCCGGTAAGCCGCTGGTGTTCGTGGTCAATGCCGCGACACCCAAGGCCAAGATTACCTCCGAAGCCGCTGTCGCGCTCAGCCAGCACGGCACGGTTGCGCCGATCACGCTTCACCACCGGACGGATTTTGCCGCCTCGATGATCGATGGCCGCACCGTGATGGAAGTCGATCCTGACGGGCGCAGCGCTGCCGAAGTGGCCGCCCTGTGGAAGTACATCAACGACCGGCTGGAAAAGAACTTCCGCCGCACGGTGTTTGCGGCTCCCAATACGGTATCGCAGATGCCCGGCGCGCAGCGCCCGATGGGCGGCTTCGGTCGCCGGGTCGCCCAGTAGGGGACCGGGCCATGGCCGAGCCGACTTTCGCCTCTCTCAATCCCTCGCTTCTGGCGCGCAAGGGCGGCGCCAAGCCTGCCATGCGCCCGCAGCACGGCCTGGTGAACACCCCTGCGCCATCGCCCGACCATCTCGAGGACCTCGGCTGGAACGACATGGGCGGCTCCGAGCCCACGGTGTCGGCTTCACCGGCACAGGACGTGTCGAACGTGGTCAACCTGACGCCGCAGGACAATGAAGTTCATCGCCAGCAGCACGAGATCGCCGAACGGGTGGCACGGCCAGCGCGCAAGCGCAAACCGGCCCTCGAACGGGGCAAGCGGGCAGCGTTCACTTTGCGGCTCGATGCCGAGCGCCACCTCAAGCTGCGGCTGGCCTGCACGATCCGTAACCGCAGCGCGCAGCAGATCGTAACCGACGCACTCGACCGCCTGCTCGGCGATATGCCCGACGTGGCCTCGCTCGCTGCGCACGTGAACAAGAATTGACCGGACTGATTTCCAGGGGGAAGATACGATGACCCGTACGGCCGCAAGCACCCGCATGATCGCCCTGGTGGCATCGACCGCGCTCGCCTCGCTCGCGCTGGGCGGTTGCGCAACCAATGCTGCCCCGCGCGCCGACCTTTCGGCCAGCAAGGCCCAGCAGGCCTTGCAGAAGGGCCGCGGCGACCAGGCCGTGACTCATGCCGAAGCCGCTGTGCTGGCAGAGCCCCAGAACGCCGGTTATCGCGCGATGCTGGGCGCTGCCTATATGGAAGCCGGCCGCTTCCAGTCCGCGGCGACCAGTTTTCAGGACGCGCTGACGCTGGGCGACAGCTCGCCCAAGACCGCCCTCAGCCTGTCGCTGGCGCAGATCGCAGGCGGCAACAACCGCGCGGCGGTCAGCACGCTGGAACAGTGGCAGGATTCGATCGATGCGGCAGACCTCGGCCTCGCCTTTGCGCTCGCCGGAGAGGCCCGGCGCGGGGTGGAAGTGCTCGGCTCGCAGCTCCGCGCAGGCAACAACACGCCCAAGGTTCGTCAGAACCTGGCCTACTCCTACGCCCTTATGGGTGACTGGCGCGCTGCCCGGCTGATGGCCGCGGAAGACGTTCCCGCCGACCAGCTTGATGCTCGGCTGAGCGAATGGGCAGCCGTTGCCACCCCGGAAGACCATCACCGGCGCGTTGCGACGCTGCTCTCGGTCCCGGTCGTCGGCGACAGCGGGCAGCCGGCTGCACTTGCCCTCAACAACAATCCCGGCACCACCGGCCTCGCCATGGAAGCCGTGCGCGAACTGCCCGGCAGCGGAGAGCTCCCCCCTGTCGGAGCCCCGGCACTGGCCGAAGCATCCGCCCGAACGGGCTACCCCATGGCAGTGCCCGCTGCGCCTGTAGCCAGCGATTTCCGCACCGCCTTTGCCGAACCGGAAAAGGTGGCAGCCCCGGCGCCGGTCCAGTCCGCTTACGAATCGCGCCCGGTGGTCCAGCCTGCCGCGCCGACGACCACCGGCACACCGCGTCGCAGCGGGCGCAGCGCCCTCGCTACCGCACCTGTAACCGAGCAGACCCGCAGCAGTGCATCTGCTCCGGTGACGGCGCAGGCGGGGACGCACCTGATCCAGCTCGGATCCTTCTCCAGCGAAGCCAGCGCCAAGCGTGCCTGGGGCATCTACGCCAAGCGGTATCCGCAACTGTCCGCGCATGACATGGTCATCACCAAGGCCGTGGTGCGGGGCAAGAGCTACTGGCGCGTCTCTGCGGCCGGTTTCGAGCGCGCCAGTGCCGGATCGATGTGTTCGACCGTCAAGCGCAGCGGCGAAGGCTGCATCACCTGGGCAGCCAACAAACCGCTTCCTGGTGCCGTCGACAGCGGTATCCGCATGGCCGCGCGCTGACGCATCGTCTTACGCGATATTCCAGCGAGTGGAATCGCACCTTCACCC
>NCJP01000169.1 GCA_002278985.1 Erythrobacter sp. 34-65-8 | reverse complement strand
ATCTCCAGCCCTTCCTTCACGTTGGCCGGGATTTCGACCAGATCCTTGACGTTCTCCTCGGGGATGAGGACGGTCGTGATTCCGCCGCGCAGCGCCGCCAGCAGCTTTTCCTTCAGGCCGCCGATGGCCAGCACCCGGCCGCGCAGGGTGACTTCGCCTGTCATCGCCACGTCCGGCCGAACCGCAATCCCGGTCAGGGCAGAGATGATCGAGGTGACCATGCCGATCCCCGCACTCGGGCCATCTTTCGGCACCGCGCCTTCGGGCAGGTGGATGTGGATATTGCGCCGCTGGAACAGGGTCGGCTTGATGCCATAGGCCGGTGCCCGCGCCTTGACGAAGCTGAACGCCGCCGCCACGCTTTCGTTCATCACGTCGCCGAGCTTTCCGGTGGTCTTGACCTCGCCCTTGCCGGGCGTGGTGACGCTTTCGATCGTCAGCAGCACGCCGCCGACCGAGGTCCAGGCCAGGCCCGTCACGGCGCCCACCTGCGGCTCTTCCTCGCCCATATCGTGCTTGAACTTGCGCACCCCGGCGAAGTCGCCGAGGTTTTCAGGGGTAACCGTGACCGCTGTATCCTTGCCTTCAAGAATGCGGCGCAGGCTCTTGCGGGCCAGCCGGGCCATTTCGCGCTCCAGCGTCCGCACCCCCGCCTCGCGGGTGTAATAGCGGATCAGGTCACGCAGGGCCGGTTCGGTCAGCTCGAACTCGCCGTCCTTGAGGCCATGGTCCTTGACCAGCTTGGGCAGCAGGTGCCGCTGGGCAATCTCGACCTTCTCGTCCTCGGTATACCCTTCCAGCCGGATGATCTCCATCCGGTCGAGCAGGGCCTGCGGCAGGTTGAGGCTGTTGGCGGTGCAGACGAACATCACGTCCGACAGGTCATAATCAAGCTCCAGGTAGTGATCCTGGAACTTCGCGTTCTGTTCGGGATCGAGCACTTCGAGCAGCGCCGAAGCCGGATCGCCGCGGAAATCCTGGCCCAGCTTGTCGATCTCGTCGAGCAGGAACAGCGGGTTGCTGGTGCCTGCCTTCTTGAGGTTGGTGATGATCTTGCCCGGCAGCGAGCCGATATAGGTGCGGCGGTGGCCGCGGATTTCCGCCTCGTCGCGCACGCCGCCCAGGCTCTGGCGGATGAATTCGCGGCCGGTGGCGCGGGCGATGCTCTTGCCGAGCGAGGTCTTGCCCACACCCGGAGGGCCGACCAGACACAGGATCGGCCCCTTGATCGTGTTGGTGCGCGCCTGCACCGCGAGGTACTCGACGATCCGGTCCTTGACCTTTTCGAGCGCAAAGTGATCGGCATCGAGCACGGCCTGGGCGCGGGCGATGTCCTTCTTGATCTTGATCTTGCTCTTCTTGCCCCAGGGCAGGCCGAGCAGCACGTCGAGGTAGTTGCGGATCACCGTCGCCTCGGCGCTCATCGGCTGCATCCCGCGCAGCTTCTTCAGCTCGCTCTCGGCCTTGGTGCGCGCTTCCTTGCTCAGCTTGGTCTTGGCGATTTTCTCGGCCAGTTCGGCCATTTCGTCGCCATCCTCGCTGCCGCCCAGCTCGCTCTGGATCGCCTTCAGCTGCTCGTTGAGATAATACTCGCGCTGGGTCTTTTCCATCTGCCGCTTCACGCGGCCGCGGATCTTGCGTTCGACCTGGAGTACGGACAGCTCACCTTCCATGAAGCCAAGCGCCATTTCCATCCGCTTCAGCGGGTCCGCCTCGGTCAGCAGGGCCTGCTTGTCCGCCACCTTCAGCTGCAGCGCGGCCGCCACCGTATCGGCCAGCACGCCGGCATCGTCGATCTCGCCCAGGTTCTCGCCCGCCTCGTCGCCCAGCTTCTTGTTGAGCTTGGCATATTCGCCGAACTGAACCACCAGCTGGCGCATCATCGCGGTCACTTCGTTGCCGCCCGCCGTGTGCGGCTCGATCGGGCTGACGGTCGCCATGACCATTTCGCCCGCTTCTTCAAGGCTGCTCAGGCGCACCCGCGAAGTGCCTTCGACCAGCACCCGCACGGTGCCGTCAGGCAGCTTGAGCAGCTGCAGCACCTGCGCCACCACGCCGATGTCGTAAAGGTCATCCTGCTCCGGATCGTCGCAGCCGGGGTCAAGCTGGGCGAGGAGGACGATCTCCTTGTCCCCTTCCATCGCGGCTTCCAGCGCGGCGACCGATTTCTCGCGGCCGACGAACAGGGGCACCACCATGCCGGGGAAAACGACGATGTCACGCAGGGGAAGCAGGGGTAGGGTCTGGGTCATGGCGGGGATATGGGAACCCCCGCCCGCCCCTGCAACGTCCTGCGCCCGCTAAGCTGTGCACAGAACACAGCGCGCCTCCCCGCTCAGGTGCGGAAGCTGGGATCGATCCGGTCAAGCTTGCGCAGGAGAGCCGGCCAGGCGAGACCATTGGCGAGCATGCCGATGCCTGCGGCGGGCGTCTGCGCCTTGACCTTTTCCGGGGTGCCCTGGGGCGGATTGTTGAGGCTCTCCAGCCCGGCCGAGAGCATCTTGACCTGCGCATCGCAGGCGCGCTCCAGGAAATAGAGCCGCAGGAAGCATTCGCCCACGGTCTTGCCGATCGCCAGCGTGCCGTGGTTGCGCAGGATCATCACGTGCCGCTCGCCCATGTCCTCGACCAGCCGGTCCCGCTCCTCAAGGTCGGTCGCGATGCCTTCATAGTCGTGATAGGCAATGTCTGATCCGGCGATCATCGCGGTCTGGGTGTGCGGCAGCAGGCCGAACTCCATCGCGCTCACCGCCTGCCCGGCGGGTGTATGCAGGTGCATCACCGCGTGGGCATCCTCGCAATTCATGTGCAGCGCGGAATGGATGGTGAAGCCGGCCGGGTTGACCGGGTGGCTGGTGGGGATCACCGGCATCCCCTCGACATCGATCTTGACCAGCGAGGAGGCGGTGATTTCCTCGAACATCATGTCGTAGGGATTGATCAGGAAGTGATGTTCCGGCCCCGGCACACGCGCGGACAGGTGGGTGAAGATCAGGTCGTCCCAGCCATAATGCGCCACCAGGCGATAGGCAGCGGCCAGATCGACACGGACCTGCCACTCTTCCTCGCTCACACTTGCGCGGACATGATCGTCGCTGCCGATCCCGTTGTCGTTCATCACCGTGGCCATTGCGCCTCTCCTTCAGTTTCTTTGCGCCACCGATAGCACGGTTTGCCGGGCTTTACATACCCGGCAGGTTGAACCCCGGCGGCAGCGCCAGGCCGCCCTGCATCGCCTTCATTTCCTGTTCGGAGACCCGGTCTGCCTTGTCGCGCGCATCGTTGAACGCAGCAGTGACGAGGTCTTCGACCATCTGCTTTTCTTCCGGCTTCATCAGGCTGTCGTCGATCGTCACGCCCAGGATCCGGCCCTTGGCCGTGGCGCGGACCTTGACCAGCCCGCCGCCCGATTGCCCTTCGACCTCGAGCGCGTCGAGCTTGGCCTGCATTTCGTTCATCTGGCTCTGGATCGTCTCGGCGGCCTTCTGCGCGGCCTTGATCATCTCTTCCATCGATTGCATCGCGGGGTATCCTCAGCGGTTTAGCGGCCCCAGGCCGTGCGGCCCGAAGCGGGGGAAACAGGGTCAGTGACGAACTCGGCGTCGGGGAAGGCCTCAAGCGCCGCCTGCACCAGCGGATGCTGGCGCATTGTCGCATCAGCGGCTTCGCGGGCCATCTGTTCCGCCTCCAGCAACGAAGGGACACCATCGGTCTGGCATTCCTCCACCTGCCAGCGCATCCCCGTGGCCGAATAGAGCGCATCGCGCAGCTGCGGCGCAATATCCTCGCGGAAGTGGGGCGCGCGGGAAAAACGCAGCAGACCCTGCCCCAGCTGGACCACGCGGACCTGCATCCGCATCAGGCTGGCGGCGAGATGGTTGCCGCCCTGCTCGACCAGGTCGACCAGCTGAGTCCATTCGATCGAACCGCCGTTGGCCCGCTGGCCGGCTTCCGACCGGGCAGACGCGCCCCCACTGTCGCCCACCGGTGCAGCCGACTGGCTTGCCACGCCGCTCGCAGCGATTTCTTCCAGCCGCCGCGCCAGTGTGCCCGGGTC
>NCJP01000168.1 GCA_002278985.1 Erythrobacter sp. 34-65-8 | reverse complement strand
ACGAAGGTCTGCTTGCCCTGTTCCTCGTCCTTGCGCAGCGCCTTGCCGGCCTTGTCTGCGTCGCCCTCAACGTCGAGCAGATCGTCGGCGATTTGGAAAGCGAGGCCAATGTCACGCGCATAGGCGCGCAGGTGCCCGCGCCCCTCGGGCGACAGATGGCCCAGGATTGCCCCCATCTCGACCGAGGCGGCAAGCAGTGCGCCGGTCTTGAGCTGTTGCAGGCGGGTGATGGTGTGGAGGTCATAGTCCGCCCCGTCTGCCATCATGTCCATCATCTGGCCGCCGGCCATGCCGTTCATCCCGCTCGCCGTCGCCAGCGTGGAGACCAGTTGTGCCCGCGTAAAGGGATCGCCGCTGAGCATGGGATCGGCCAGGATCTCGAACGCCAGCGCATGGAGCGAATCCCCGGCCAGCACCGCGGTTGCCTCGTCGAACGCCTTGTGCAGCGTCGGTTTGCCGTGGCGCAGGTCGTCATCGTCCATACACGGCAGGTCATCGTGGATCAGCGAATAGACGTGGATCGCCTCGACCGCGCAGCCCGCCCGAACCGCGATATTGCGCTCGACCCCGTACATGCCGGCAACTGTGGCCACCAGCAACGGGCGGACCCTCTTGCCGCCGCCAATCACGGCATAACGCATGGCCTCCACCAGCCGCGCACGGGTATCCGGCGGCACTGGGAGCATGGAGTCAAAAGTTCCGTCGACCTCGCTCTGAATGGCCGTCAGCGCTTCGGACAGGATGGTCGGAGCGGCACCCACCGCGTCAGCCGTCGGCATCGAACGGCACCGCCCCGCGCGCTTCGCCATTGGCGCCGGTGACGATCTTTTCGATCCGGGCCTGAGCCGCGTCGAGCCGCGCCTGGCAGTGCTTGCGCAGCGCCTCGCCGCGTTCGTAGAGATCGATCGACTGGTCGAGCGGCACTTCGCCGCTTTCGAGCTTGCGCACGACTTCTTCGAGCGCACGCAGCGCATCCTCGAAGCTCAGCCCTGCGATATCCGGGGAACCCTCTGCCATGTGCAGGAGCATTGACCGGCGGCCCGCGCTTGGTCAAGCTGCGCAAAACGGGGAAAGACAAATGAAGTGGATTATCGCCTATCTTGCCGCCGCCATTTCGTTCGGCATTCTTGACGCCTTCTGGCTGCGCTGGGCCGCGCCCAATCTCTATCGTCCGGTGATCGGCGCCATCATGGCGAGCGAGGTGCGCTGGGGCGCGGCCATAGCATTTTACCTGATCTACATTGCCGGGATGGTCTGGTTCGCGATCAAACCTGGCATCGCCAGCGGACAGGTATCCATCGCAGTCTTCAATGGCGCGCTGCTGGGCGCCCTCTGCTACGCCACATTCGACCTGACCAGCCAAGCGGTGCTCAAGGTGTGGTCGACCCAGATCAGCGTGATGGACATCGCCTGGGGCGCATTCGCCACGGCGGTTGCCTCCGGCGTCGCCTGCTGGGCCACGCTGAAATTTGCCAGCTAGCGCTGTGTTCATCGGTCACTGGGCCCCTGCCCTCGCCGCTGCGGCGGTCAGCAAGAAGTCACCCGGCCTCGGCACGCTGTTCGTCGCCGCGCAACTGGTCGACTGGGGATTCTTTGCCCTCGCATGGGCCGGCGTGGAGCACATGCGGGTGGTACCCGGCCTGACGGTGATGAACCCGATGGATTTCTATCACATGCCCTATACCCACAGCCTGCTGGGGAGCGCGGTATGGGCTGCCGGCTTTGCTGGTCTGCTGTGGGTTATCGTGCGTGACCGCACTGCGGCAATGATTGGCGGCACGGTGGTGCTGGCTCACTGGTTCCTTGATCTGCTGGTGCACGCGCCTGATCTGACACTGGCGGGCAGCCCGCCGCCGCTGGGTTTGGCGCTGTGGGATCACCCGATGATCGCCATGCCATTGGAACTGGTGCTGACCTTCGGCGCGCTCGCCTGGTATGCGAAAGTGCGGCGCGGGCCGTTACTGCCGGTTATGGCGCTCGGCGGCGTGCTCGCGCTCATCCAGGCCGTAAACTGGTTCGGTCCGCCCCCGACCGAGGCCGGGCCGGAGCTCTACGGCACCGCGCTGATTGCCTACGCACTGGTTACGGCGCTCGCCTGGTGGGTGGGGAGAACCCGCACGCAGGCGTCTGCGCGGGGCTAGCGGGAAAGCCCGCCGCCCGCTAAGGGCGCGCCATGAGCCAGATCACGCCCGAAATCGTCGAGTCCCACGGCCTCTCCGCGGAAGAATACGAGCGCGTCCTGCATGCGCTGGGGCGCGAGCCCAATATGGTGGAGCTCGGCATCTTCTCGGTCATGTGGTCGGAGCATTGCTCGTACAAGTCGAGCCGCCTGCACCTCAAGAAACTGCCGACCGAGGCCCCGTGGGTCATCTGCGGCCCGGGCGAGAACGCGGGCGTGATCGACATCGGCGATGGTCAGGCAGCGATCTTCAAGATGGAGAGCCACAACCACCCCAGCTACATCGAGCCCTATCAGGGCGCGGCAACCGGTGTGGGCGGCATCCTGCGCGACGTGTTTACCATGGGCGCGCGCCCCATCGCCAACGCCAACGCGCTGCGCTTCGGCCGGCCAGAGCACCCCAAGATGCAGCATCTGGTCAAGGGCGTGGTCGCGGGGATCGGCGGCTACGGCAATTGCGTGGGCGTGCCGACTGTGGCGGGCGAGACCAATTTCCACCCGGCCTATGACGGCAATATCCTCGTCAACGCGATGACCGTCGGCGTCGCGGATGCGGACAAGATTTTCTACAGCGCCGCCACCGGGGTCGGCAATCCGATCGTCTATGTCGGCTCCAAGACCGGGCGTGACGGCATCCACGGAGCAACCATGGCCAGCGCGGATTTCGGCGAGGATGCCGATGCCAAGCGCCCCACGGTGCAGGTGGGCGATCCCTTCACCGAGAAGCTGCTGATCGAGGCCTGCCTCGAACTGATGGCCACGGATGCCATCGTCGCGATCCAGGATATGGGCGCGGCGGGGCTGACCAGCTCCAGCGTCGAAATGGCGACCAACGGCAAGGCCGGCATCCGGCTCGACATGAACATGGTCCCCTGCCGCGAAGAAGGCATGACGCCCTACGAGATGATGCTGAGCGAGAGCCAGGAGCGGATGCTCATGGTCCTCAAGCCCGGCAAGGAGCCGATGGCGGAAGCGATCTTCAGGAAGTGGGAACTCGACTTCGCGGTGATCGGCGAAGTAACCGATACCGGGCATATGGTGCTGGAATGGAACGGCGAGGTCGTGTGCGACATTCCGCTGGGGCCCTTGGCCGCCGACGCGCCGCTCTATGACCGGCCCTATCTTTCCAAGGAAGAATACAAGGCCTGGGCGCAGATCAAGCCGCTCGGCGAGGTGCCCGAAAGCACCGATATCGGCGCGGACCTGCTCAAGCTGATGGCCACGCCGAACCTCGCCAGCAAACGCTGGATCTACGAGCAGTATGACAGCCAGGTCGGCGCGGACACGCTCCAGACCGGCGGCGATGCGGGCGTGGTGCGCGTTCATGGCACCAGGAAGGCGCTGGCAATCACCACCGATTGCACCCCGCGCTATGTCTATGCTGACCCCTACGAAGGCGGCAAGCAGGCGATTGCCGAGGCCTACCGCAACCTTTGCGCGGTCGGAGCGCGGCCGCTGGCGGTGACCAACTGCCTCAACTTCGCCAACCCGCAGCGGCCCGAAATCATGGCGCAGCTGGTCCATGCGCTTGAAGGCATGGGCGACGCCTGCCGCGCGCTCGACTTTCCGATCGTGAGCGGCAACGTCAGCCTTTACAACGAGAGCAAGGCGACCGGCGGCGGCTCGGCCATCCTACCCACCCCCGCGATCGGCGGGGTCGGCATCATCGAGGACTATTCCAGGATGATGACGATGGGGTTCAAGAACGGCGGGGATGCGATCTATCTGGTCGCGCCCGACTTCTGGGCCAAGCCCGACCCGACCCGCTCGCACCTCGGCAAGTCGCGCTGGCTGCTGGACGTCATGGGCCGCGATGAAGGCCGCGCACCTCCGGTCGACCTGCAAGCGGAACTGGGCGTCGGTTTGATCGTACGCAACTTGATCGCCGCCGGGCTGGTCG
>NCJP01000167.1 GCA_002278985.1 Erythrobacter sp. 34-65-8 | reverse complement strand
CGCGCTGGCGGAGATGTTGGCGCATCTGCCGGACATGAGCGTGGAGATCGAGACCAACGGCACCGTCGCTCCGCCCGCTGCGCTCGACGTGCGGATCGACCAGTACAATGTCAGCCCGAAGCTGGCGCACAGCGGCAACCCGGCCGATCTGGCGCTGCTCACCGAACGGCTCGATGCATGGGCGACCGATGCCCGCGCCTTCCTCAAGTTCGTGATTGCCGAGCCCGCCGATCTCGACGAGGTACTGGCACTGCAAGCCCGCTACCGCTTCCCGGCGGCGCGGGTGTTCCTGATGGCCGAGGGCACCGACAGCGCCACCCTGCGCGCGCGCCAGCAATGGCTCAGCGGGCTATGCCTTGAACACGGCTTCCGCCTCAGCGACCGGCTCCACATCCACCTCTACGGCGATACGCGGGGGACGTGATGACGGCGCTGCGCCAGCACCCGGGCGGCAGGCCCGCAAGCGCAGCGAAGGGAACAGCGCCGAGGACGCTCCGGCGCAGGCCGGAGCGCAAAACCAATCAGTTCCCCTGCGTGCGCCAGCGCTGGACGATGCGGTGGACCTGCTCCTCCTCGCCGCCGGACTGGTTCCACAGCTGGACGAAGCTCGGGTCTTCCGAGGCCGGGCGCTTCATCTCTTCAAGGTTGTCGAAGCTGACCCGGATCGGGATCGCCACGCCCTCGCCGCAGATGATGCATTCGCGGTTGCGCAGGGCGGGGATCGAATCGAGGAAGCCACGCGCGCCTTCCGGCATGGCGGCTTTGACGAAGGCCTGGTCGCGGTCGTTGTTGAGGCGCATCGAGATGATCGTGCCGCACTGGCTGAGCACGCCTTCGGCCAGATCGCTCGGCCGCTGGGTGATCAGGCCGAGTGAAATGCCGTACTTGCGGCCTTCCTTGGCAATCCGGCTGAGGATGCGCCCGACGCTGGAGCCATCGGCGTTCTTCTCGTTCGGCACGTACCGGTGCGCTTCCTCGCACACCAGCAGGATCGGCCGGGTCTGCTCCTCGCGGCCCCAGATGGCGAAGTCGAAGGTCAGGCGGCTGAGCACCGCGACCACCGTGCTGGTGATGTCCGACGGCACGCCCGAGACATCGATGATGCAGATCGGCTTGCCGTCGCCGGGCATGCGGAAGATGCGGCTGATGAAGTCCGCCATGGTATCGCCCACCAGCATGCCGGAGAACATGAACTGGTAGCGCGGGTCGGACTTGAGCTCGTCGAGCTTGCTCCGGATCCGCATGAACGGCGCGGTGTTGGTCGCCTTGTCGAGCTTGCCCATCTCGTTCTGGAGCTCGTTGGCGAGGTCGGACAGGAGGTAGGGGATCGGGCTGTCGACCGTGATCTTGCCGATGGTTTCCGACAGGCGGTTCTTCTGCCGCGCGCGCAGCAGGCACTTGGCCAGGATGTCGGCATCGATCTGCCGGTCATTGCCGCGCGCGGTCAGCAGGACTTCGCAGTGCTCCTCGAAGTTCATCAGCCAGTAGGGCATCGACAGGTTGGAGACGTCGAGGATCAGCCCGTTGGTCTTGAACGCGGCGGAATATTCGCCGTGTGGATCGATCATCAGGATGTGGCCTTCGGGCGCGGCCTCGCAGATCCGGTGCAGGATCAGGGCCGCGCTGGTCGACTTGCCGGTGCCGGTCGAGCCGAGCAGGGCGAAGTGCTTGCCGAGCATGGCGTCAATATAGATGCCGGCCCGGATGTCCTTGGTCGGGTATACCGTGCCGACCTGGATGTTGGAGCGGCCGTCGCTGGCGTAGATGTGGCGCAGGTCGTTGGTCGTCGCCGGGTAGATCAGCGCCCCGGGAACCGGGTAGCGGGTCACGCCGCGGCGGAACCCGTGGATCCTGCCGGTCAGCTTCTCCTCGTTGCCTTCACCGAGAAAGTCGATGTTGGCGAGGATACCGCCGGCGCGCCGGTCCTGCCGCTGGTTGCGCACGCTGGCGAGCAGCCAGGCGTTGCCGACCCGGATCTTGATCTGGCTGCCGACCTGGCCGGCCAGTGCAATCGAGGGGTCCTCGTCCGCCATGCATTCGTTGAGGCGTTCCAGATCGAGCGCGATCTGCGAGCCCGAGCCGGCAATCTCCAGCACCACCCCGATCGGCTTTCCTGCATTGTCGGCCGGGGTTGCGCGGGCCGCACCCGGAGCGGTGCGGGATGCCGGTTCACGCCCGGGTTCACGGCCCGGTTCACGGCCCGGTTCACGTGGCGTGCTGCCGGCGTGGTCCGCTGCCCGCCGGTCGAAATTGTGGCTACCCATATCGGTCATGTGCGACCCGTCCCCTGTTCCGATGTGCAGCGGGCGTAGGTCAAAGGCGGTTAAGATCGCGTCAACGCTGGCCCCATCTGCCTGTCAAACAAGGGCAAACAGCCGCCCCGCCATCCATCCCATGCCAACCGACATCAGCACCGCCAGCAAGCCATAGAGCAGGGCCTGCTGCTGCGAGAAGACCTCGATGAAGCGTTCGAACCCGACCTTGCGCACCTCCACCTCGGCAATTGCGGAGGCAATCACCCGGCCCCGGGTAATGGCAAAGGTTTCAGCGGTGTAGGTGCCTGTCTGGACTGTCGAGGGCAGCGTGATCCGCGCCTGGTAGAGCACCTGTTCGCTGATCTGCACCCCGGCCATGTCCTGCTTGTAGAGGCCTTGCCGGGTGCGCAGGTCGACCAGCCCGGCGGCAAAGCGCTGCTGCTCTTCCAGTTCCAGCAAGCCGGTCGGCGACAGCTGGATGAATTCGGTGCCCAGTTCGTAAATCGCCGCAGTGCGCTCATCGACGATCTCGCTGACCGGGGCGGACGAGGACACCGCAAAGAACGACGGGGCCGAGCGGAAGGCCGTGCTGTCAGCGTTGATCCAGATGCCCGCAACCCGCTGCTTCTCGCGCACCTGCACGGGCACGGTCGGTCCTTTGAGCACCACCACGATTTCATAATCCTCGCCCGCCCGGCGGCCACCGGGATCGAGAATCGCGCCGAACAGCAGCAGCTCGGTCCCGGTAAAGCCCTGGCGCACCTGCACTTCGTGCTGCGACACTTCGGGCACCAGGATCGGATCGCGCTGGGCCGACAGCATCAGCAGGGCAACCAGGAGGAACAGCCGTTTCACAGGTTGAGCACCGTGAAAATCTCTTCCGGCTGGTAGAACAGCCCGAGGAACATGCGCGCCGCCACCAGCAGCACGATGGCCGCCAGCACCAGCCGAAGCAGCTCCGGCTTGGCCTTCTGCGCCAGCTGGGTGCCATATTGCGCCCCGGTGACCGAACCCAGCAGCAGCAGCGCCACCAGCACCAGATCGACCGCCTTGGTCGTAAGCGCATGGACCATGGTTGTCGCCATGGTTACGAACAGGATGTTGAACAGCGAGGTGCCGACCACCACGCTTGCGCTCATGCCCAGGATGTAGAGCATTGCCGGGACCAGGATGAAGCCGCCGCCCACCCCCATCAGCATGGTCAGGATGCCGACCATGACCCCGAGCAGGACCGGCGCCAGCGGCGAGATGTAGAGGCCCGAGCGATAGAACCGCCAGCGCATCGGCAGCGCGGCGATCAGCGGATGATGGCGGCGCTTGCGGGCCTGCGACGCTTCGCTGGTCTGGCGCTTGCGGATGGTGTCGATCGCCTCGCGCAGCATGATGGTGCCGATCGACCCCAGCATCACGACATAGAGCACGCTGATGACCACATCGATCTGGCCGACCGACTGGAAGAAACGGAACAGGAGCGAGCCGATCCCCGCGCCGAACACCCCGCCGACGATGGTCAGCCCGCCCATGCGGTAATCGACCCCGTTGCGGCGACGGTGCGCAAGCACGCCCGAGACGCTGGCGCCGGTCACCTGAGTAGAGGCAGAAGCAGCCGCAACGGTTGGGGGCACGCCGTAGAAGATCAGCAAGGGCGTGGTCAGAAACCCGCCGCCGACCCCGAACAGACCCGAAAGAACGCCGGTCAGCGCACCAAGCGCGACGATAACCAGCCCGTTGACCGAAAGATTGGCAATGGGAAGGTAGACGTCCATCTGCCTGCCCTATCGCAGCATGGCCCGGCGTTAAAGGCGTTGCGGTTCAGAAACCGGTCGATAGCGTCAC
>NCJP01000166.1 GCA_002278985.1 Erythrobacter sp. 34-65-8 | reverse complement strand
AGCAAGGAAGACGCGCACGATTATCGCTACTTCCCCGATCCCGACCTGCTGCCGCTGGTGCTGGAGGAGGATTTCCTCGCTGACTGCCGCGCCAGCCTGCCGGAACTGCCCGATGCCAAGCGCAAGCGTTACGTCGAGGTGCTCGGCCTCACCCCCTACAACGCCCGCGAACTGACCGCCGAGGTCGAGACCTTTGCCCGGTTCGAGACCCTGCTGGCCGAAACAGCCTCTGTGCTGGGCAAGGGCGAGCCGGAGGTGGCGACGCAGGTCGCCAACTGGTCGCTCTCGGTCGCGCCCGGAGTGATGAAGGTGCTGGGCGACAGTGCCGACCCGGCCCACGCCACGGCCGCGGCGCAGGCTGCGATCCTGAAGATGCAGGCCGCGGGCGAGATCAGCGGCGGGCAGGCGAAGGAAATCTACGAAATCGTCCTCACCACCGGCCGCGCGCCGGAGGAAATCGCCGCAACCGAGGGGCTCAAGCAGCTCAGCGATACCGGCGCGATCGAAAGCGTGATCGACGAGGTGCTGGCCGCCAATGCCGACAAGGTCGCCGAGTATCGCGGCGGCAAGGACAAGCTGTTCGGCTTCTTCGTTGGCCAGACGATGAAGGCGCTCCAGGGCAAAGGCAACCCGGCGGTGGTGAACGACCTGCTGAAGGCGAGGCTGGGCGGGTAGCACTGGCAACCACTTCCAACCAGCGGGGCATATCGACATTGCGGATTAGCAAGGGCCTGATATGCTCATAAAACTGGGGCAATGGACGGGGTTTCAACATGAAGATCAGATCGCTTCTGCGTAGCACGTTCCTTGCGGCCGCCCTGGTGCCAGTAATGTTGGCTGCACCCCTGTCTGCTGAAACATTGTCGAACGATGACGTTATCATGCTATTAGAGGCTGGGCTCGGAGAAGAGGCAGTCATTGCCAAGATCGAAACCAGTGATGGTAATTATCTTACGGATACAGCCAACTTGCTAGCACTGCGCCAGAAGGGCGTGCCGAGTACAGTTATTGCGGCAATGGTCAAAAGGTCCGTTGTGCCAGTGGAAATGTCGGACAGTTCGGCAGACCCAATGGCACCGCATTTTCCAGGCCTATATCTGTTCGATGAAGCGGCTGCCCAACCGCGCATGTGGAAGATCGATCCCACATCTTCCACTCAAACCAAGACCGGCGGGATATTGGGCTATGCGCTCACGGGCGGCATCGCGAGCGCAAGTGTGAAAGCCGTCATTCCCGGCGATAAGGCCAAAATTGCCTCACGGGTAAGTCGGCCGGTTTTTTACGTATATTTTGATAATGATGCCGGAAATTCGAGTGGCATGTTCTCGACAGGTTTTGGCGCTGCCATCCAAACTCCAAACGAGTTTTCTCTCGTGAAACTAATGGAGAAAAAGGGCAAGCGAGAGGCGCGTATGGGCAGCATGAACATCGGCGGGGCCAAGGCGGGCGTTATGGATAAGGATCAGATTGCGTTTGACTATGAGCAGATCGCACCTTCCGTGTTCAAGGTTACGCCGCTGAACGACCTAGAGCCGGGACAGTACGGCTTCGTTTTTGCGGTCGGCGGAGGTGTGGGGCCAGGCCTTGCCGGAAGCGCAGGAACTGCTGGTGCAAGGGTCTTTGCATTCGGGGTCGAATAACCCCGCCAATCACCCCAAACTCGCCATATCGATCACGAAGCGGTACTTCACGTCGCTCGCTTCCATCCGGTCGTAGGCATGGTTCACGTCCTGGATCGGGATCGTCTCGATCTCCGGCAGCACGCCGTGTTCGGCGCAGAAATCGAGCATTTCCTGCGTTTCGGCGAGGCCGCCGATGCCGCTGCCGGTCAGCACCTTGCGGCCCAGCAGCAGGCCGGAATGCATTTCCGGCAGCATGTCGATCACGCCGACCAGCACCTGAACCCCGTCAATCCGCAGCAGGTGGAGATAGGGGGTCACGTCATGCCGCACCGGGATGGTGTTGAGCACCAGGTCGAAATAGCCGGTCTTCGCCTTCATCGCCGCCTTGTCGGCGGTGTTGAGGAAGGCGTGGGCGCCCAGTGCCTCGGCATCGGCGCGCTTGCTTTCGCTGCGGCTGAGCACGGTCACTTCCGCGCCCATCGCCGCCGCCAGCTTGACCCCCATGTGGCCCAGCCCGCCAAGGCCCGCCACCGCCACCTTGCTGCCCGGCCCGACCTTCCACGTCCGCAGCGGTGAATAGGTGGTGATCCCGGCGCACAGCAGCGGCGCTGCTTCCGCCATCGGCAGGCCTGCCGGCACCTTGAGAACGAACTCCTCGCGGCACACGATCCGGTCGGAATAGCCACCATAGGTTGGGCTGCCATCGCGCCGGTCAGTGCCGTTGTAGGTGCCGGTCATCCCGCCGTTCTGGCAGTATTGCTCCAGATCGGCGTCGCAGTGGCGGCATTCCATGCAGGAATCGACCATGCAGCCGATTGCCACCCGGTCTCCTATCTGATGGCGCGTGACGCCTTCGCCCACGGCCGCCACCGTGCCGACGATCTCGTGGCCGGGAACGACCGGATAGGTCGAACGGCCCCAGTCGTTGCGGGCCGAGTGCAGGTCCGAATGGCAAATGCCGCAGCGGCTGATGTCGATCAGCACGTCGTCGTGACGCAGGCCCCGGCGGGTGAAGCTGAACGGAGCGAGGCCGCTGTCCGGCGAGGTCGCGGCATAGCCTTTGGCGGGATATTCGTTGGTGGAAGTAGCCATGGACGACACCTTTCGTGGTCAGAACTGGAACGAGCCGCAAGCTCGCAAGGGCGACTGCCCGCCGGCCGGTAGGCCGCCCCCGCGGAGGCGTTGGCGCAGCCAACTAGCCGTGAGCGATCATTTCGGCGGCATTCTGATCCCGCCATCCAGCCGGAACTGGTGGCCGTTGATATAGCCGTTGCGGGCAATCTCCAGCACCAGCGAAGCGAATTCCTCCGGGTGGCCGAGCCGCTTGGGGAAAGGCACGCTGGCGTTCAGTTGTTCCCACATCGGCGGGTTGCGATCCTTCATCCCCAGCATCAGCGGGGTGGCGAAGATGCCGGGCATGATCGAATTGACCCGGATGCCAAGGTCCATCAGGTCGCGCGCCATTGGCAGGACCAGGCCGTTCACCCCGGCCTTGCAGCTGCCGTAGATGACCTGGCCGATCTGCCCGTCCTGTGCCGCGACGCTGGCGGTGAGGACAATCGCGCCGCGCTCGCCGTCATCGGTCACCGGATCGCTGTTGGCCATGCCGAGCGCCGAGATCGAGGCAACGCGGTAACTGGCGACCAGCACGCCTTCCGCGCCGAAGGCATAGTCTTCAGTCGAGAGCCGCTTGTAACCGCCGCTGGCCTTGTCCCAGCCCACGGTCTTGCCCCGGCGGCTGGCCATGGCACAGTGCACGGTCAGGCGTTCCTGCCCGTGGGCGGCGCGGGCGGCGGCGAACCCGGCCTCGACCGATTCCTCGCTCATGATGTCGACATGGTGAAAGCTGCCGCCGATCTCCTGCGCCGTGGCTTCGCCTGCCTCGTCGTTGATATCGAAGATGGCCACCTTGCACCCGGCGGCGGCCAGCGCTCGCGCAGTCGCCTGGCCCAGGCCGGAAGCCCCGCCGGTGACGACGGCGGCAAGCTCTGATCCGATCTTCATCTTAATGCCTCTCCCTTGTTCAGTGCGCGTAACTCTATCCCTCGGGCCGCCCGGCGCAAGCGCGCGATTGATAGGACAGGATGCCTATCGAGGATTGACGCAGCCGCTCTGCGCCCGCATTCCCGCATCGACATTCCCAACAAGAGCTGTTCCCGATGGTCGCACTTGCACCCACACGCCGCCGCTTTCTCGCCGCGACCGGCAGCGCCTTTGCCGCGCTGGCGGCGAGCGGCTGCTCGACCCGGATGGCGGCCAGCGGCGCGATGGCTGACGGCTATGGCGCGCTGGTGCCCGATCCGGCCGGCCTGCTCGACCTGCCGCAGGGCTTTTCCTACCGCGTCATCTCCAGCCTCGGCGATGCGATGGACGATGGCGGCACTGTGCCTGACGCAGCCGACGGGATGGGCTGTTTCGACATTGGCGGCGGCAAGCTGGCGCTGGTCCGCAACCACGAACTGCGCCCCGGC